>CAYYUS010000491.1:0-2952 GCA_964474925.1 uncultured Akkermansia sp.
ATAAAAAGAGAAACTGCAGAGGCGGTTTCGGTGGCATTTGAAATACCTGCTCAACAACAACCCGAGTATTTATTTAAGCAAGGCCAATACATCACTCTTAAAATGACGATAGGTGGAAATGAAGTTCGTCGTTCGTACAGTTTATGTACTGCACCTCACGAAAAAGAATTACGTGTTGCCATCAAAGAAGTAAAAGATGGTTTAGTATCATCACATATCAACCAAAAATTAAAAGTTGGAGAAACCATTGAAGTGATGACCCCCATGGGCACTTTTACAAGTATCCTTGCAGGAAATCAAAAAAAGAAATACGTATTGTTTGCAGGCGGAAGTGGCATTACCCCAATGATGAGTATTTTAAAAAGTATTTTGTACGTTGAAAAATACAGTACTATTACGCTTATCTACGCCAACAAAAACGAGGATTCAACCATTTTCAAAAATGAATTAGATACTATTGCATCGTCAAATCCAAACTTAAAAGTGGTTTATGTGTTTGATGCGCCAAAAAATTCAGTGCCTGATATTCAAAAAGGAATTATTACTCCTGAGAAAACTTTACAACTCATAGAAAATTACGGTGGTGTAAATGCCGACGACTATTTTATTTGTGGCCCGGGCCCAATGATGGAGAATGTAAAAACCACATTAGAAAAACTTAAAATAAAAAAGGAGAAAATTCACATTGAATATTTTACAAGCGTGATTGATGCCGTAAATAAAGCTAGCGGAGAAGGTAGCGGGGCTGATGTGAAAGCAAAAGTTACAGTTATACAATATGGTATTGAAACCACTTACGATCTTGAAACAACCGGCATAAGCATTTTAGATGCGAGTATTGAAGCAGGCGTTGACGCTCCATACAGTTGCAAAGGCGCAGTATGTTGTACTTGCCGTGCAAAAGTTATTGAAGGAAAAGTAAAGATGGACGCCAACTTTGCATTAACCGATGATGAGGTAGCGCAAGGATTTATACTTACTTGTCAATCACATCCTCTTACTGAAAAGGTGATCGTTGATTACGACGCACTTTAAATTCAAGAGCTCGAGATCTGAGAGAATATTTCACAACAAAAAATCCCGATCAAATTGATCGGGATTTTTTAATTTCATTATGTTAGTTAAAAAAATTATTCTTTTTTCTCTCTCACATCCACTTCCGAAAAATCGAAATGACGTAAAGGATTCACATGGAAGTTAATTAATCGCGAGCTTAATAAGCGGTAATTACTTTCATACCACAAAGCCATCAAAGGTGCTTCTTGAACCAAGATCTTTTCGGCCTTTAAAAAGTAAATGGCTGCGGAATCTCTATTCAAAGCATCGCGACCCAATTCGTAATATTTATCATATTCTTTGTTTACAAAACGCATAGTGTTTGGATACGAAATGTGTGCTGTATCATTTTCTACAGGTTCGCCATAAAAAATAGAAAGGAATGATTCAGGACTTGGATAATCTGCTACCCAGCCATCGCGAAAAATATCTCCTTGTCCGCTTGTTTGCAATAAGAATTTAGAATCGTTTGGAAGAGATTCAAATGTAAGATTCACATTCAAATTCATCATTAATTGTTTTTGTATCTCTCCGGCAACCGTATTATTACGCATATTACCTGAGTTCACAATTAATTTCACTTCCGGAAAACCCTTTCCTTCAGGATATCCCGCTTCAGCCAATAATTTTTTAGCCTTCTCAAGATCGAAAGTATACCCATTAATTGCTGTTGACCTATAAAAATCAAATGTTGGAGGAACAATTCCGTTGCTTGCGGGCCCATATGCTTGTCCAAATAAAACGCGCTCAATTAATTTATCACGATCAATTCCATAATTAATTGCCTGACGAACTTTTACATCATCAAATGGTTTTTTGTGTGTGTTGAATAGATAATACTGCGTGATCATCTCCGCATTTCTTTCCAAAACATATTTTGGATCCTTACCTGTAAAATCTTTAATGTTCTCTTCAACTATTTGTTTTAATTGATTGGCAGGAATTGAACTTATGAAATCATATTTGCCGGCTCTAAATCCATTCCATGCAACTTCTGCAGATCCGGTTATATCTACTATTACACTATCCAAATATGGTAACTGATTTCCCTTTTTATCTTTTCCGTAATAATCAATGTTCTTGTAAAGCACATATTGTTGTGGAGTTGTGCGTTTGGTATCTAAAATAAATGGTCCGGCTCCAACAATTGTTTTTGTTTTATCTACCGCATAGGCCTCTTTTGAAAGAATTCCGGCAAAAGGACCGCCTAAAATATCAAGGAAAATAGCCGGAGAATTGAGTAATTCGATCGAAAAATTGTAGTTATCAATGATCTTTATGCCTTTTAAGTCGATTTTATCTCCTTTTTTGGAGTTTTCATAGCATTCGTTAGCGCCCACAATTCTATCCTTACATATTGTAGCAAAATGAAGGTTATCGTTACTTGCCGTACAAAGTAGCTCAAACGTGAATTTAACATCCTGCGCCGTTAATTCTACCTCTTTAAAGTCAAGTGCCGCTGATCTATGGAATCTAACTCCTTTTCTGAGGTGAAATGTGATGGTTTTGCCGGTTGGGTCAATATCCCAGCTTTCGGCTAAACCCGGAACCGACTTAAGTGTCTTAGGATCAACCTTTACCAAGCCTTCAAAGATCTGGCCAGAGATAAGTCCTTCAGTAGATTGAGTGATCTTGTGCGGAAAAATGCTAATTGGGGCCGAATTTTCGGCTATTCTTACCACTTTATCGCCTCCCTGGTAATCGGTTTTCATTGGCGAGGCCGAAGTGCTCCCAATATCGGAATTTCCGTTTTTACACCCGTTTAAACCCAGTGCCAGCGCGGCAACAACACATACAGAACTAACTAATCTCATATAAATCCAATTCACAAACAAATATAGGTAATTTATCAAAAATGCTCATTAAATAAAATTCGCCTTTTTTGTCAAAAATATT
>CAYYUS010000492.1:0-2950 GCA_964474925.1 uncultured Akkermansia sp.
CTAAATATCTTAGATTCTGTCAGATACATCAAGGGGGACTTTACAACAATTAGCCAATCCAACAAAAAAGCCCCGCATCTCTGCAGGGCTTCTTCTTATACTATATTCTTACTCCTTATACTTCTTAAATGATCAACATCGCATCTCCATAACTGTAAAAGCGATATTTTTCTTTTATAGCTTCTTTGTATGCTTTCATAATAAGATCGTATCCGCCAAAAGCAGCTGTCATCATTAACAACGTACTCTCAGGCATGTGAAAGTTAGTGATCATGCAATTGGCAACATTAAATTCGTATGGAGGGAAAATAAATTTATTTGTCCAACCCACATAAGGATTTAATTGCCCAGTTGTAGATACCGACGATTCAACCGCACGCATAACTGTAGTTCCCACTGCGCACACTTTTCTCTTTTTCTCTTTTGCAGAGTTAACAATTTTGCAAGTATCACTTCCTATCAATACTTCTTCGCTTTCCATTTTGTGTTTGGTAAGATCTTCTACCTCTACTGTACGGAATGTTCCTAAACCAACATGCAACGTTAACGGTGCAAATTGTACGCCTTTGATCTCTAATTTTTTTAATAATTCGCGGCTAAAGTGCAAACCTGCTGTTGGAGCAGCTACGGCACCTTCGTTTTTTGCGAACACAGTTTGATAACGTTCAATATCCGATTCTTCCGCTTTACGTTTAATGTATTTTGGTAATGGTGTTTCTCCAAGGTCGTAAAGGATCTTACGGAACTCTTCGTAACTGCCATCATATAAAAAACGTAATGTACGTCCGCGTGATGTGGTATTATCAATTACCTCAGCAACTAAAGCATCGTTATTCTCGCCAAAATATAATTTGTTTCCAATACGGATCTTACGAGCCGGATCAACCAATACATCCCATAAACGACTTTCGGTATTTAATTCACGAAGTAAGAATACTTCGATCTTAGCGCCCGTTTTTTCCTTGTTACCGTACATACGAGCAGGGAATACTTTGGTGTCGTTCAACATCATCACATCACCTTCATCAAAATAACTTAATATATCTTTGAATTTTTTGTGTAGGATCTTTCCTGTAGCGCGTTCAACCACCATTAAACGTGAATCTTCGCGGTTCTTTGCCGGATACTCTGCCAATAATTCCTTTGGCAGGTTAAATTTAAACATGGATAACTTCATAGGTCTGTTTTATTTTAATGTAAGACTATGAAATGGTGTTGGGAGGTTAAGCCTGAATTCCAAAGAGGAACTGCAACAGCATTCGCATAATCTTACGGGATTATACAATTATTTTTATCCGTTCAAAGCTTCTGCACCCGAAACGATCTCGAGGATCTCTTTGGTGATAGAAGCCTGGCGGGCTTTATTATACGTAATTTTTAATTCTTTTTGCATGGCGCCGGCGTTGTCGGTTGCTTTGTGCATAGCAGTCATACGTGCACCGTGCTCGCTTGCAAATGAATCTAATAATGCTTTGTAAAATTGTGTTCTTATTGAACGAGGAATTAATTCATTGATAATATATTCAGTTCCCGGTTCAAAATCATAATCAGCTCTTCTTTTAGTAGCGTCAGCTTTAGGAGCTTCTATTGGTAACAATTGCTCTTCAGTTGGAATTTGAACTGCCGCGTTCTTAAATTGATTGTAAACGATGATCACTTTATCGAACTGCTTTGATGTATAAGCATTGATAATGATATCGGCGAACGGCGTTACATTTTCGAACGTTAGTTTATTGAAAAGATCATTTCCATGATCAGGAAGATCATTTCCGTGAATATTGTATTGAGTTCTATGGAATGCATCGTAAGCTTTTTTACCTACAGGCATAACCGTAATACTCATATCCTTTAGTTCGTTAATGATGGTCCAGGTTTTTTTGATGATGCTTGAATTAAATGCGCCGGCCAAACCACGATTAGAAGTGATAGGAACGATCAATATACTTTTTACAGCAGCTTTTCTTGTGAACTTATTTTCGCTTGCATCAACACTAGAACTTACATTCTCAAGGATCTCTTTTAGTTTATTGGCATAAGGACGCATTTGAACAACGGCATCCTGCGCGCGTTTCAATTTTGCAGCACTCACCATTTTCATGGCGCTTGTGATCTGCATGGTTGAACCAACTGATACTATCCTATTTCGAACCTCTTTTAAATTTGCCATCCTATTATAATGTTGAATGATGATTTATGAATGATGAATTAACTCATCAGTCATCACTCATAATTCATAATTAGTTATATTTTCCCATTAGATCCTTAGCACATGCTTCAAGTGCATCAGTGATCTCGTTAGTATACTGACCTGCTTTTAATGCGTCAAGCGTTGATTTATATTTACGCTCCATCGAATCCAAAAATTCTTTTTCAAATTCCTTTACTTTATTGATAGGAACTGATTTCATTAAATTCTTAGTTCCTAAATAAATGATCGCAATTTGTTGCTCTACACGGAAAGGTGAGAATTGTGCTTGTTTCAACACTTCCACGTTACGAGAACCTTTATCTAAAATAGATTTTGTTGCAGCGTCCAAGTCAGAACCGAATTTAGAGAACGCCTCTAACTCGCGGTATTGAGCTTGATCTAATTTTAAAGTACCCGCAACTTTTTTCATTGACTTAATTTGAGCATTACCACCCACGCGAGATACAGAGATACCTACGTTAATAGCAGGACGAACACCTGAGTTAAATAAATTCGACTCAAGGAATATCTGACCATCGGTAATTGAAATTACGTTGGTTGGAATGTACGCCGAAACGTCACCCGCTTGTGTTTCAATAATTGGTAATGTAGTTAATGATCCACCACCTTTTACTAAATGCTTGATAGATTCCGGAAGATCGTTCATGTTCTTAGCGATCTCGTCGTTACCGTTAACTTTTGCGGCACGCTCTAATAATCTACTGTGCAAATAAAATACGTCACCAGGATATGCTTCACGTC
>CAYYUS010000493.1:0-2947 GCA_964474925.1 uncultured Akkermansia sp.
CTTGCATTTTTTTTGTGTTCGGCCCCTAAAACTCAAAGAACTACATTTTTTTAGGGACGGCAAAGATAGATACAGTTTTTGGCTCAACAAAATTAATTCTGATTAAATCGTGTTAAATGCTGATTTTTAACCCAATAAAATTATTACTTAAACCGTTGGAAGCTAAACCAGGTGCGAGGTTGGCCCAAATTGAGATAAAAACGAGCAATATTATAGTCCTAAAACCCATTTTTGATTAGCTTTACAAACCCCTATGAAAACTGTTCTGATACTCACCTATTATTGGCCGCCAAGCGGCGGTGCCGGAGTTCAGCGCTGGCTTAAATTTGTGAAGTATTTGCGCGAATTTGGCTGGGAACCCGTTGTTTATACTGCAGAGAACGGGGAATTACCTGAAATTGACCCAAGTTTAGAGAAAGATATTCCAAAAGGCATTACCATTATAAAAACGCCCATTTGGGAGCCTTATAATGCCTACAAAAAATTGATCGGTCAGAAAAAGGACCAAAAAATAAACGCCGCCTTCTTAAATGAGAATAAAAAAACCAGTCCACTCAACAATTTTGCTGTTTGGATCAGAGGAAATTTTTTTATTCCTGATGCACGAAAATTTTGGATCAAACCATCTGTAAAATACCTCAACAATTACCTGCAAAAAAACAAAGTTGACGCTATTATAAGCAGTGGTCCGCCACACAGCATGCACTTAATTGCAAAAGCCTTAAAACAAGATCATCCAAACATTAAATGGATAGCGGATTTTAGAGATCCTTGGACCAATATCGACTTTTATAAAGATCTGAAACTTACTTCTTGGGCCGATAAAAAACATAAACGCTTAGAAAAGGAAGTTTTACTTGAAAGCGATGCTGTTATTAGTGTTGGGCAATTAATGAGTGATGAACTTGCTGCAATTATTGGTACGCAAAATTCAAAATTCAAAGTAATTACTAATGGCTATGATGAAGATGATCTTGTAAAAACACAAATAGAAAAAGATAAAAAATTTAGCATCGCACACATTGGCACCTTAGTTAAAACGCGTGATCCTAAAGTGCTTTGGAAAGTATTAAGTGAATTAGTGAACGAGAATGAAGCCTTTAAAAATGCATTAGAAATTAAATTGGTTGGTAAATTAGATATTGCCGTTAAAGAAAGTATTGAAGAACATAAACTTTCATCATTCGTAAATAAAATTGATTACATGCCTCACGACAAAGTTATTGAAGAACAGCAACGCTCGCGAGTGAATTTATTATTAGTAAATCAAACACCAAACGCCAAAAGTATCTTAACCGGAAAGTTCTTTGAATATCTTTCGGCCGGAGCTCCTGTACTTGCAATAGGACCTATTGATGGTGACGTTGCTTTTATTCTAAAAGAAACAAAAGCCGGAATGATAAGCGACTTTAATGATCATACTAACTTAAAAAAGAATGTATTAGAGCTCTTTCAAAGCCAAAGCATTACACGCAATGAAGAAGCCATAAAAAAATATTCCCGAAAAAATTTAACTAAAAAACTTTCGGAGATATTGAATGAGCTTACAAATAATTGAGAGTAAATTATAATTTTGCACTAAAAAATAGATCCACATGGGACGAGTATTTGAAAAACGGAAAGCCACAATGTTTAAGCGCTACGCCAAAATGGCCAAAGCGTTCACAAAAATTGGAAGAGAAATTGCGATATCTGTAAAAGCAGGTGGACCAAATCCTGATCTAAACTCGCGTTTGCGTATGATCATTCAGAACGCGAAGGCGATCAACATGCCAAAAGTAAATGTGGATGGTGCTATTAAACGCGCAAGCGAAAAAGATTCGAGCAATTACGAAGAAATTATTTACGAAGGTTACGCGCCACATGGTGTTCCAGTATTGGTAGAATGCACAACTAATAATCCTACACGTACTGTTGCAAGTGTACGTTTATATTTTTCTCGTGCTGAAGGATCACTGGGAACAAACGGATCGGTAAGCTATATGTTTGAACATAAAGTAATGTTTAAAATTGATGCAACCGGATTAAACAAAGATGATCTTGAATTAGAATTGATTGATTTTGGATTAGAAGAGATCAATGAAGATGAGAACTATTTTGTTATTCAAACTGCGTTCACCGATTTTGGAAATATGCAAGCAGCGCTTGAAGAAAAAAAGATAAACCTTGTTGAGTCAAGTAAAATTTACGTGCCTACAACTTTTAAAGAGCTTACTCCCGAACAAGAAGCCGATGTAATGGCTATGATAGAAAAAATGGAGGAAGACGATGATATTGAAGCCGTTTATCATAACATTGGTTAAGGATCATAATTAACCATTGGAAAAACGCTGGAACATACCCGACCTAAAAAAAGGAGCACAAGAAATTTCTAAGATCCAGGAGATCTTAAAGGTAGATCGTGTTGTTGCCAGTTTGCTCTATCAACGAAATTTGAAAGAGTATGATGAGATCAAAACATTTTTCCGTCCCGAACTGACTCAATTACACGATCCTTTTATAATGAAAGGAATGAGTGTTGCTATTGATCGCATTGATAAAGCCATTGCGAACAAAGAAAAAATTCTTATTTATGGCGATTATGATGTTGACGGAACAACAGCCGTAAGCGTAGTTTATAGGTTTTTTAAAACACATACCGATCAAATTGCGTATTATATTCCTGATCGTTATGCCGAAGGTTATGGTATTTCTTTTAAAGGAATAGATTTTGCAAAAGAAAACGGATTTTCGTTGATCATTGCATTAGATTGTGGTATTAAAGCCATTGATAAAATTGATTATGCCAACGAACGCAAGGTTGATTTTATCATTTGTGATCATCACTTGCCCGGAGAAACAGTTCCGAAAGCTATTGCGGTTTTGGATCCAAAACAACATGATTGTAAATACCCATATAAAGAATTAAGTGGGGCAGGCATTGGCTTTAAATTAATTGAAGCTTACA
>CAYYUS010000494.1:0-2944 GCA_964474925.1 uncultured Akkermansia sp.
AAGATACTTTTTGGACTACAAGAACTAGATCTAAACGTTGAGTAAATAGTTTTTGCAGCACGCGTTGTGTCCTTATTAGAATTCTCTTCATCAGAATTATAAATTGTTTCTTCATCTACTTCTCCACTAAAACAAGCATCTATGAACATAAGCTTACGAATTGGTTTCATACCTTGAAATAATTTCTCGAATGATTTATAGGCTACCGAATTTATTTTAGGGTCTGTGAAATCAGTATAATAAGTTGGGAAATAATAACTCAGGTCGTCATCCAAATATCCATGTCCTGCAAAAAATACCATTACCACATCATTAATACTTGCTTTTGAAAAGAAACTTTGAAGCGTGCTCATTGAATCTACTGTGAATGACTGATTGAACATCTTTTTGATCTCTACCTTTCCAAACGACTTTGAATTCGACATAGTATTCGACATATCAGTTGCATCTTTAACTGCATATGAAAGATCGTATTTATTATTTTTAAATTTCTCGCTCGCAATCACCACCAAATACAAATTAGGCTTTACAACAGTGGTATTATTATAAAAACGAGTAATGCGCGGGCTCTCATAACCTGCTTCGTCTTTTATTATAAACTCATAGCGATTGATCCCAGACGATGTTTCGATCACCAATGTTTTATCGAATTTATTCTTTTGATCGTCCGATATCTTCTCGCTGTAAACCAAAGTGGCATTATTGTATACTTCAAGCTCTAACAACTTTGCTTTTCCTTTACTTGCGCTAATACTAAATTTCAAAAAATTAGGTTTATCATCCTCCATTTTTAATGAAAGAATAGTTGGGAAACTCTTAAAGTTCAAATTTTCTTCGGCCTTAATGCCAAGTAACTTCATTCGTTTTAGAAATGCTGTTTCGTATGCTTTAATTAGAACGGTATCTTTACAGCCAAAAGCTTTGAGCACTTTATGCGGCTGATTTAACTTCGCATCAAACTGCTCGAAGCTGAAGATCTCCGATTGATATTTAAAGCGAATGTTCTTTATAAAATCCTTTGAGCCCAAATAGTGCAGATCAGATGTTACCAAAAAATACTGATCGTCGTTTGCATTCACTAATTGTCCAATGATCTTACGTGCTTTTAGATCCACAAATGTGGCTAATGGATTTTGATAGGTTGTAATGATCAAGCGATCTAAACTCTCATTAAAAAATAACTTTGGCATTGGAATCTTGAGTTCGCCAATGTCCATTATCATATCTCCACTCTCATTAAATATCTTCAAACTATTTCCCAAATAATTATCCATGGCAAAATACTTTCCATTCTCACTGGTGTGATGATTAGTGATGATCTCCTTTGACTGTGTTAATGTTCTTGTTGAGATCACTTTGGCCGTTTCTATATCGTACAACGAATATAAAGCCTCCTTTAATGAATCATTGTAATGTTCAATATCATACTTCACATACCAAATTCCAATGCTCTTGCCGTTATCTCTCATCACAAAATCGTAAGGGTAATAGGTTTCGGCGTAATGATTCACAATAGCTTTTTTGGCCATATCAATTCGTACAACAGCATTCATGTCCATCTCCACTTCGTTGCCGCCAAACACTTTTTTTGTTTTTACAACGCCTGTAGTAAATACATTCTTTTCATCAGGACTAATGATCACTCGTACATTCAAATTCCACGCTGTATTTTCATATTCTACTGCTTTCGTTTTTCGATTCACGATCTTATACTTTCCTGATTCGGGAACAAAAACCAAATTATCTGTAAAATTGATCATTTGATATTGTGGCAAAGCGGCCAACGAATACATTCCGCTGTATTTTTCTTCTGCCAAGGTTTTTAAATTAATAATGTATAAATGAGCATTATCACAATAATAAAATTCATTATTCATAAAACCGGAAGTAGTAGCATAGCCCGTTTTTTTAATAAGTTTTGTAAATTTTCTCTTTTGGATATTGTAAATGCTTAATTTGAGCTGCTTGAAATTATTTCCTGAATTCACCACCAATTCCGAATCATTTAAAAAATAAAAATTATAGATCATCGAAGAATCCTTTGAGTTTTGATCCTTTAGATCGCAATACTTTGTAAAATTTCTCATGTCCCACACAACCGCGCTTCTATTGCTATTCATGATCAGCCATTGGTTATTCGGACTCATTTTTGCATTTGAGATAAGCGTAGTTTGCGAGATCTTTTCCGAGATCAGTCGCATATTTTTTGGTTCCATTACTCTTAATGAACGAGCAGTTGTGAAACCGTTTACGATCATGCGATCTCCCCCTTTTGAGATCCGTAAATTATAAGTATACCCACCTTTGTATGATCTACATTTCTTTGTTTTAAGATCGATCGTCTTTATTTCTTTACTGGTTGCATAAACAAGCGTGCCATTTCCAGGATTATAATCAATATCCGAAACAGATTCATCGCTTGCGAAATTAATAGTGTCGGGTACGCTAAGTGCAGGACGCTTATTCATTTCGTCAAAATATTTTTTATCTGTTCCCCATTCAGGGTCATATTTAATTCTAGGAACGCGCACTTCATGAACAACTTTTCCATTGTCTAAATTCATCACAAAATATTTATCGGCGGTAAAACACATTAATAACGAGTCATGCAAACGTAATTTCAAAGGTGTTCCAATTTTAGTGAGCACATTTGTTACCGAAGCAAGATCGTTGAGTGGTTGCTTTACAATGGATGAGATTGATCCAGATATCAACGCTAATACGGCAGTGCTTCTCCCGTCAAAAGAAGCGGCATGCATGATGTAATCGCCAATTTTAAAAGTATGACTACTCACTACTTTTTTATTTTGAAAATCGTATAACATAGTGAACGAAGCGATACTTATATACAATTGCCCGGGTTGATCGGTAAAAAATGAAGCAGAAAATTGCATAGACTTATACCATTCTCCATTTGGTAATCCTTTTAATAATTCTTCCGAGA
>CAYYUS010000495.1:0-2941 GCA_964474925.1 uncultured Akkermansia sp.
CGGTATGATGATAGATCAGTTCCGAATCATCTTCTAAAGTTTGAAATCCATGTGCAAAATCTTCTGGCACAAAGATCATTTTTTTATTTTCGGCCGAAAGTTCAACGGTAAAATGTTGCAAAAATGTAGGAGAATATTTTCGAAGATCAACGATCACATCCAATACAGCACCACGCACACAGCGGATCAATTTTATTTCTTGATATGGAGGAATTTGATAATGCATTCCGCGAATAGTTCCTTTGTTTCTGTTCCACGAATGATTCATTTGAACAAATTCTTTTTTGTGTCCAATTTGTTGGAATTCTTTTTTACAAAATGTACGCGCAAAACCTCCTCGTGCATCTGTGAGTGGATTCAAGGAAATAACGTAAGCGCCTTTTAATGTTGTTTCTTCAAATATCATTTTGCCCAAACGTAATTTAGTTCTTTTGCCTTTGTAACATAATCTCTTAGGTCAGCTTCGGTATTCAATTCTTTTTTCTCGTAATAATTTTTGTACCAAAGTATAGTATACTCAATTGCTTTTTCGGTATTCCAAACCGGATACCAGTGCAATTTTGAATTTGACTTAGTGCAATCTAATCGCAATAATTTTGCTTCGTGAGGAAGATCTTTTTGTGGAGGTGTTTCAAATAAAATATGCGTCCAAATATGCACCGCGCGATCCAATACTTCTTGTACTGAAAGTGTTTCGTTGTTTGCAGGACCAAAATTCCAACCATCAGCAACCGAAACATCGCCTTGTAATATTTTTTGTCCCAATACCAAGTATCCAGAAACAGGTTCTAATACATGTTGCCAAGGGCGAGTTGCTTTTGGATTACGTATTTCAGTGGTTTCTCCTTTAGCTGCAGCTTTAACAACATCGGGTATCAAACGGTCAACGCTCCAATCGCCACCGCCGATAACATTTCCGGCGCGACCGCTAGCTAAAATAAAATTATGTTTTTTCCCGAATTCGTTTACTGCGAAGAACGAACGGCGATAAGAACTCGTTAATAATTCGGCACATCCCTTAGAAGCACTGTATGAATCGTAACCACCCATACGATCGGTTTCGTTGTAAGGGCGATCATCTTCAAAATTTTCGTAGCATTTATCGCTTGTAACAATTACGCAACCTTTTGTAGTTGAATTTTCTTTACACGCTTCAATAACATTTGCTGTTCCAATAACATTGGTCTGGAAAGTTTCAATGGCGTGTTTGTACGAATAGCGAACAAGTGATTGCGCTGCTAAATGAAAAACAACATCAGGCTTGTGTTTTGCAATTGTTTTTTTCAAAAGTTCCAGATTGTTCACATCACCCATGATGTGTTCGTATTTGGCATCCATTAATTTAAAATGACTTGGTTCGCTGGGAATATCTTTTGAATAGCCAATAACGTTCGCGCCCATTTTTGCGAGCCAATACGCCATCCAAGAGCCTTTAAAACCGGTATTACCGGTAAGCAGAACGGTTTTGTTGTTGTATATTCCTCCAAAAAGGTTTACCATACTTTCCACGGAGCCTTTTGGCCTTCCCACAATTCTTCGAGTTCAATTTTATCGCGCATAGCATCCATACATTTCCAAAAACCTTTGTGTTTGTAGGCAGCCAATTGTTTATCGTTTGCAATATCTATCAATGGTTTTTTCTCCCATTGCACATCGTCCATGTCGTTCTCCAAATATTTAAAGATGCCGGGTTCTAAAACAAAAAATCCACCATTGATCCACACGCCATCACCTTCTGGTTTTTCTTGGAATTTTGTTACAAGGCCTTTTTCGGTTGTTTCAATGTTGCCAAATCGCCCTGGTAATTGAATAGAAGTAAGCGTGGCTAATTTTGCATTCTCTTTATGAAATTTTAATAAAGCGTTGATGTCAATATCTGCAACACCATCACCGTAGGTCAACATAAACGTTTCATCCTTCACATGTTTTTGAATGCGTTTGATGCGTCCTGCTGTATTTGTATTTACGCCCGTATCTACTAGAGTAACTTTAAAAGATTCGGAGTTTGTAAAGTGCACATCTACCACATTTTTTTCAAGTTCAACAGTGATATCGGAGTTATATAAAAAGTAATTGATAAAATATTCTTTGATCAAATGCCCTTTGTAGCCAAGGCAAACCACAAATTCGTTGAAGCCATGTTTGGCATAAATTTTCATGATGTGCCAAATGATAGGTTTTCCGCCTATCTCAATCATGGGTTTTGGTTTGATGGTTGTTTCTTCCGATATTCTGGTGCCTAATCCGCCGGCGAGTATAACTACTTTCATGAAGGGTTTTTAGAGTGTCAAATATATTAAAATTAGGCTAAAGATAAAATTAATTATGGGAACCTTAAGCCCTTGTACACTAAATAGTACGGCTATTTCACGAACTCGCTGTTTAGCAAATTTTAATTTTTTTTATTGTTCAATTTTTTAGTACTTTTAAAAGCTATCATGACCCCATCAACCCAAGTAAATGAGTAAAAAGATCACCATAATTGTACCTATCTATAATTCTTCTGCTTTTATGAGCAATTTGTTGGAAGGAATTGATGCTGAACGCAAAAATTCCAATTGGGATCTGGAATTGGTATTGGTAGATGATGGAAGTAAGGACAAAAGCTTTGACAAGATAGTTGAGTTAAGTAAAACGTATACTTACATCAAGGGCATAAAACTTTCAAGAAATTTTGGTCACCAAATAGCCGTAAAAACAGGACTTTCGCATTGCACAGGAGATTACATAGCAATAATTGATGACGATCTTCAAGATCCGCCATCATTGCTTCCCGGCTTTTTTAAATATTTAGATGAAGGATATGATGTGGCTTATGGCGTTCGCAAAAAGCGCAAAGAGAATATCTTTAAAAAAATAAGTTACAATAGTTTTTATCGCATCCTTAAAAAATTAAGTGATACTGAAATTCCGTTAGACAGCGGCGATTTTTGTGTGATGA
>CAYYUS010000496.1:0-2892 GCA_964474925.1 uncultured Akkermansia sp.
GTTAGATGGTGCTATTAGCTCTAGTGGTTCTGAAGATTTTTTAAATATGCCAATTATGGATTTTGCTGCTAATCCAGGAGCAACATTACGTTTTTCTTATGCATACCGTCAAAAATCAGGTACACACAATGATGTATTTAAAGTACAACTAAGCAACGACTGTGGTGGAACTTGGAAAGATGTTTATGCACCAAGTGCGGCAGCAATGGCAGCCGGATCGGGAGGAGTAGGAGCAACTAACTTTGTGCCGGCTCTAAATCAGTGGAAAACTCAAGACGTATCTGGTCATCCAAATTACGGAACTTTTGCCGGTAGTAATTCGGTATGGGGTCGTTTCTATTTTAAAGAAGCAACAGGTGGATTTGGTAATAAAATGTATCTCGACAGTATTAATTTAGTTGCTGCACCGGTTGGTGTGAACGAATTAACTCGTCATTTACGTTTAACTCTTAGTCCAAACCCAACTAACGCATCTGCAACTTTAAACTTTGTATTGAGTAATGAAGCAAATGTAAAAGTTATAGTAATGGATGTTGCAGGTAAATTAGTAAGCCCAGAAAAAGCTTATAACCTTGCAGCAGGCGACCATAAGATCACTTTAAACGAGAACGGAACGCTTAACAAAGGTATTTACATTGTAAGTTTAGAATACAATGGTACCAAGTTGGCAAGGAAACTCATTATAGAATAACACCTTTTTCCAATTTTAAAGAGCCCTGCTTTGGCGGGGCTTTTTTTATTGTGTAAATTTGCCGCATTATCATGTTCCACTTTTTATTAAGAACCATACCACGTCCAATACTCATTCAGCTAAGTCTTATTTTTAGTAAGATAGCGCCATTGGTTTATTATGGAAATAAATATGAAGATCCAATTAGTGGTAAGACCTATAGAAAATTTTTACCATACGGCTATAGCGGAAGAGCTAAACGTAAAAATGTATTATGTCCCGGCAGTTTATCTTTAGAAAGGCATCGTTTATTGTGGTTGTATTTAAAACAACGCACCGATTTTTTTACCAAACCTCATAAAATGTTACACATTGCGCCCGAGCAATGTTTTTATAAACTATTTAAAGCACAAACAAATTTAAACTATACCACAGGCGATTATAACAGCCCTATTGCTGATATACATTTTGATCTTCATAAAGCACCCTTTGAGGATAATAGTTTTGATGTGATCTTTTGTAATCACGTTTTAGAGCACGTTGAAGATTCGGCGGTGTGTATGAAAGAACTTTACCGAATTATGAAGCCGGGCGGGTGGGGAATTTTTCAAGTGCCATTAGATACCACCGCACAAAAAACGTTGGAAGACAAAAGCATTGTAAGCGAAGAAGACCGCGAAAAACATTATTGGCAAAAAGATCATGTGCGTTTGTTTGGCTTAGATTATAAAGACAAATTAACGGAAGCAGGATTTAATGTTACTGTAGATGATTTTGTAAATACTATTTCTGAAGAATTACAAGATAGATACCGATTGCCAAAAGGAGAGATGATCTATTTGTGTAGGAAGAATTAATTATTCAGGTTCACTCTCTGGCTTCTGCTTCACCAAATAAACCCCATCGTCTTTCAATAGCACTTTACGTTGGCGGTATAAAACTCCAATTGATTTTTTAAAAGTAGCTTTACTCATATTAAAACGCTTCTCAATTTCTTCGGGTGAGCTTTTATCGGTAAGGTCTAAAATGCCATCGTGATTAGCTAGGTACTCTAAAATTATATCGGTGGATGAAAGCACCTTTTTAAAACCAACTGGCTGCAGGCTTATATCCACTAATTTATCCGGGCGAACCAACTGCACATAACCTTTTAAGAAATCGCCAATGTGAATGTCTTGATAAACATCATTGGCATATATCAAACCTTTGTAAGCGTTATTAATTACGCAACTAAAACCCAACGATGATTCATCATAAACCAAAAGATCAACTTCTTGTCCTTGCTCTAGAGCAATTGTTTCTGTTTCAAAAAATTTATTGAGTTTGCTTGTAGCAACAATGCGCTGACTAACTTCATCTAAATATAAATAAACAACATATTCAAAACCTTCGAACATTTTATGACGTTGTTCTTTAAAAGGAACTAAGATATCCTTCTCCAAGCCCCAATCTAAAAAAGCACCGATCTTACTTACGCTAACTGCTTTTAAAAAAGCAAATTCTCCAACTTCAGCATGCGGCTTTAGAGTAGTAGCAATAATTCTATCTTCTGAATCCTTATAAATAAATACATCAACGTTCTCGCCAACATTCATATCTCCCTTTACATATTTTAAAGGTAAAAGAACTTCGCTGTTCTCGTTATCTCCTAAATACGCGCCAACACTGGTGTGTCGTAAAACGGTGAGAGTATTTGTTTTGCCTATTTGTAACATTGTAATTTTATGCGAAGATAAGGTTTAAAAAGGATAATAATAGAAAGCCTAGCGCATAATCACCATTTTCCCGAAATCCTTTACAAAATATTTATCGGCCGAGGTACCCGCCCTTTCAACAGAAGTATCATTTAAACGTGTAATGACTTTATACAAATACACGCCATTGCCCAATTTATCTCCAAACTCGTCTTTACCATCCCAGCTGTAATCGGTCATGTTTCTACCAATATGCACATTGCCCAATTCTTCTTTTGTAATTTCTTTAACCACTTTTCCGCTCACGGTCATAATTTGTATGGTAAATACATCAGGCACTTCACTTCCGGTAAGCGTGAACACAAATTTGGTGCTTGTACTAAACGGATTAGGGTAATTAAGCACCGACGTAACACTTGGTTTATTCTTTACTTCAAATTGTATCTTATATTCTGTTGCAGCCGATCTGTTGGCTGTTCTATCTTTACCCTGAACAGTTAATTCATAAATGCCATCATTCAACAGAGT
>CAYYUS010000497.1:0-2874 GCA_964474925.1 uncultured Akkermansia sp.
ATGTATCGGATGGCATTATGGTGGCACGTGGAGACCTTGGAGTTGAATTACCAATGGAACAAGTTCCTATGCTGCAAAAGATGTTGGTTGAAAAATGCGTGAATTATTCTAAACCTGTGATCATTGCTACACAAATGATGGAAAGTATGATCACCAGCTTTACACCAACACGCGCCGAAGTAAATGACGTTGCTAACGCCGTTATGGATGGTGCCGATGCAGTAATGTTAAGCGCTGAAACGTCTGTTGGAAAATATCCTACCAAAGTTATTGAGATCATGCGCAAAGTGATAGAGCAAGTAGAAAAAGTAGATTCTATTTACTACCACGAACATCTACCTCAATTAAAAACCATCACTTACATTACTGATAGCATTTGTTATAACGCTGTTACCTTGTGTCATCACTCCGATGCAAAAGCAATTATTAGTATGACCAATAGTGGCTATACAGCATTTAAGTTATCAAGTCATCGCCCTAAGGCACATATTTTTATTTTTACCGATAACCGCCATTTACTTACCACTTTAAGTTTGGTTTGGGGAGTAAGGGGATACTATTACGATAAATACGAAAGTACGGATGAGACAATCAACGATCTGAAAGATTTTATAAAGGCCCAGGGGTTTTTAAAAGTAGATGATCTTGTAGTGAACATTGCTAGTATGCCAATGAAAGAACGTGGCCGTACGAATATGATGAAATTAAGTTATATCCAATAATGTGGCTTAAAGCGCCTAATATAAATTGTACGCATGGCTTTTCCACTCGCGAAGGTGGAGTAAGTACCGGTTCATTCCAAGGTTTGAATTTAGGTGGCTCGCAGGATGATCCAAAAAACATTTTACAAAACCGCTCGCTTGCTCTTTCCGAACTTGGATTAAAGCTAGATGATCTTTGTAATTTAAAACAAGTACATGGTGTTGATGTAAAAAAAGCGATCATTGGCCAGCAAGAAGGTGACGCGCTTGTAACAAACGAACCCGGATTAATTTTAGCTATAAGTGTTGCCGATTGTTTTCCTATTTTATTTTTTGATGAAGAAAATGTGGTGGTGGGCGCAGCGCATGCAGGTTGGCGCGGAACAGTGGGGCGAATAGTTGAAAAGACCATTGATGAAATGCTAAAACTTGGCGCAGACGTAGATCATATTAAAGTTGCCATTGGCCAAGGCATTTGTAAAACGCATTTTGAAGTTGGTCCTGAAGTTACCGAAGAGTTTCGTCAGGAAGGTTTTCCTGAACAATTTTTATCCGATAACAAAATTGATCTGGCCGGGTGCAATCGATTTGTTTTGTTGGATAACGGTATTGATAAAAGAAATATCTGGACAATGAACCGCTGCACCTTTGAACCTGAAATGTATAGTTACCGCCGCGATAAAGCAACTACAGGCCGCATGTGGGGCATAATTTCTCTTAAATAAAAAAGCCCCCACTCCCGATAGCTATCGGGACGTGAAGGCTTTATATAATAAAGTGTAATTTTTATTTCTTCTTGTCGGCCGGAGCAGCTTTTGCACCAGCAGCCGGAGTAGTTGTAGCAGCCGCAGTAGCTGTAGCAACCGGAGCAGTTGATGTACCTGCAGCAGGAGTAGTTTCTTCGGCAACAACCGCACGAGTAACTTGTACGCTCACTACAGTAATATTATTAGGATGTAATATGGTAATTCCATCTAATTTAATATCACCGGCAGCAATTGCTTTACCAATAGTTAATTTTTCAATATTCAATTCAATGCGCTCAGGCAATTTATCAATTAAACCTTTCACCTTCAACTTACGCATTTTGATATGTAGCTTACCACCATCTTTAACACCTTCAGCCATTCCAATAGTTTTAACCGGTAAATGAACTGTTACTGGTTTACCATCTACAATTTGTAAAAAATCGGCATGGATCAATTTATCACTTACTTTGTGAAATTGAGATTCTTGTAATACTGTTTTGTAGGTTTTACCATCTAAGTTGATCTCTACGATACTTGTTTCAGGTGTATAGATCACATCTTTAAATGCGCGTGTATCTGCATGGAAATGGATCTGCTCATTTCCGCCATAAATTACACATGGTACATGACCTTTTGCTCTAAGAGCATTAGCATCTACTTTTCCTACGTTCGATCTAAGCGAACCGCTCAACGATACTGTTTTCATTTTATTTTAATTTTTGTGAGTTAAGTTCTACGCCCGTTTCGTAGTTCTGAACTCGGTTATTTATTTTTACGGGTTATACTATAAAGTTTGAGCTGATAGACTCGTAATTGTGAACGCTGTTGATCACTTTAGCGAATAGATCGGCAATACTTAATACTTTTATTTTTTCACTTTCCTGTTTTAAAGGAATAGTATCTGTAACAATTAATTCTTTCAATTTTGATTTAGCAATATTTTCATATGCCTTTCCTGATAATACAGGATGGGTACAAATTGCTCTTACGCTTAACGCTCCTCTTTCCATCATCATATCTGCAGCTTTGCACAACGTTCCGCCGGTATCTACAAGATCATCCACCAACACAATATTCCTTCCTTCTATTTCTCCAATAGCGGTCATACTTTCTATCACATTTGCTTTAGCGCGTTGCTTATAGCAAATAACCAGATCAGCATTCAAATGTTTTGCATAAGCATTAGCACGTTTGCTACCACCCATATCAGGAGCAGCCATGGCCAAATTGCTTAAGTTAAGCGATTGAATATAGGGCATGAATACAGTTGAGGCATATAAATGATCAACGGGTACGTTAAAGAAACCTTGAATTTGATCGGCGTGAAGATCCATGGTCATAACACGAGTTGCCCCGGCTACAGCCAACATATCAGCCACCAATTTTGCGCCAATAGCTACGCGTGGTTGGTCTTTACGATCTTG
>CAYYUS010000498.1:0-2871 GCA_964474925.1 uncultured Akkermansia sp.
CTCGTGAATGATATCAGAGATGTCGACCATTTTTGAAGCAACAGTTTTTAGATCCGCATGAAGGTCAGAATATAATTCAGCCAATTCTTTGATCACCATGCTCTCTAAACTCTTATCGTACACCAATAAGGATTCAAAATTCTTTGTTTGCGCGATCAACGATTCAGCAAAAACCCTTCTATCATCGGGTTCATGATCAAAAAAGAAAGCATGTTCACCCTCTTCCGAAACAAGTGTGTACAAAAAAGGAACTTTTTGAAATGGCTTTGTCCCAATGATCTCGGGAACAGGTTGACCCCAAATTTCCATATCCATGGCGGCCATTGGTTTTTTTATTTTCGAAAGGATCTTTTTTATTCCGGGCTTATCAAAATAGGCTTGCTTACTTTTAGTGGATTCAATTTGGATCTTCAAACTTTTAGAGAGATCGTTCGTTATAGGAATATCACTTATGTTCTTTATACCGCTATTATACCAATTAAATACATGGTCCTTATTTACCTTTCCTAAAGTAAATATACTTTCTTCGGAGGAAACCCCTTTCCAACAGGTTCCAAAAAAATCGCACTCGTATGGCGTGAAGCAATGTTTACCAATATCAACATTAGGAATAACATTTTGCTCGATCACTTCATTGGCTTCAGTTAATCGGGTTTGAATGTATTCGTAATTTTTCAACGCGTCTTTGATAATGCTTCTACGTTTAAATAAATTCTTTACGTCAAGCTTCCCATCAAACACATAACCATCATTAATAGTGACAATAAAAAAATCCTTTAGCTCAGGCAACGTATTTTTCACAACATAATATTGCAAGCAAGCATCTTTAATATAGATCTCAGAAATTTTTACCGAACTTTTTACTTCGTAAGCAAAATACCCTTCATTGGTTAATACCAAAATATCAACCATTACCATTACGCCATTATATACTATAGTTGCTTCGTAAATAACGGGCGTGCGTTTTTCGATCAACTCTTTGGTGTACTCAATGGCTCTGCCTTTGTTTTGATCGGTCTCCACCACATTTATTCCTCCCGGAAATAATTGTTGCGCTAAAGCGCCAATATCATGTCCGCGTTTAAACGTGAGTTGTTTATCAACGCTTGGTTTATCTCGTAAATAATAATGATTCTTGTAAAAAAAGAAAGCTTTACGGCACTGCTCAAATTTTAAGAAGGCTGTTTTGCTGATGTAATTGCCTGCCACTATAAACTCTTAAGTTGTTGGATAGTAGAAACAGGATCTTTAGAACCAAATACGGTATTTCCTGCAACTAAAACATTGGCGCCCGCCTCTACTAATTTTTTATAATTATTAAGGTCTACTCCCCCATCAATTTCAATAAGCGCGTTTGAGTTATGTTTCTTTTTAAGCTCTGCCAATTGCTTTACCTTATTATACGTATTCTCAATAAATTTTTGTCCGCCAAAACCAGGGTTCACACTCATCACACAAATAAGATCAATGTCCTTTATGATGTCTTCCAACAAATGCGCTGATGTATGCGGATTAATGGCCACTCCGGCTTTCATTCCTAAACTTTTTATATTTTGAATACTGCGATGTAAATGTGTGCATGCTTCGTAATGCACAGTTAATACTTCCGCGCCTGCATCTTTAAAGGCTTGCGCATATCTATCCGGATCAACGATCATTAAATGTACATCCAAAGGTTTTTTAGCATGCCTTTGTATTGCTTTTAAAACCGGAAAACCAAAAGAGATATTTGGCACAAATACACCATCCATAATATCTATATGAAACCAATCGGCTTTAGAGTTATTGATCATTTCGCAATCACGCTGGATGTTTGCAAAATCGGCCGATAAAATGGAAGGGGCTATAAGGTGTGACATAATATGCTACAAAGTTACAACATTCTCCTAAAGTAATGGTAATGTGGAAGTTTTGCGGCTAAAAGTTTCAAAATATTTCATTTGTTAAACTACTGATAACCAGACCTTAATTTGGATTTTGGACGAAAAATTGTATATTCGTCTATCAAAAAATTAAACCTTTTATAAGTAATACCGTCAAACCTCGTATAAAGCAAAAAACAACATGAAAACAACCAAATTTATTTTAGCTACTGCAGCACTATTAATGGTAGGCTCGATGGCTTTCACATCTTGTAAAAAGAAACAAGCATTTAAAGAAGAGAATGGACAATCGTCGGAAGATAACCGTAACGTGCAAACAGAAAATGATGCAGCCGTTAATGAGATCAATACCGAGGTTGGTAACGTTGCTAATTTACACGGAAGAGGTGAATCGGCAAACGGCATTAATGCTATTCATAATGCATTAGGAATTACTGCAACAGGTTACACCGTTAACTTAGCCGATACAGCTAATGGAAGTATTACCATTACGTATAACGGAACTGTGGTGAACAACCGTAAACGTGAAGGTAGTATCAAATTAACTATCCTTGATTTTACAAATGGTAAACGTTGGAAACAAGCAGGCTGTATAGTACAAGTTGAATATATGGACTACAAGATCACACGTGCATCGGATGGGAAGTTCATTAAATTAAATGGTAAACAAAACCTTACTAATATTTCAGGTGGAACTTGGTGGGAATTATTGATCATCAAAACACAAACAAGTTTAGCTAGTTCGGTTACTAGTGTTGGTGGTTTAAATGTAACATTTGACGATGGCAAAACTGCTGTGTACAATATCAATCGTAAATTCACTTATACATTACCTGGTGGTATCTTAACATGTACAGGCGAAGGAATTGGTTCATCTGAATCATTGAACAGCTTAGAGAATTATGGTACAACTCGTGATGGTGATGTTTTTACTAGCCAAGTAACTACTCCAATTGTTTGGAACTGGACTTGCGGATGGTGGGCTCCA
>CAYYUS010000499.1:0-2865 GCA_964474925.1 uncultured Akkermansia sp.
AATAATCTTATAACGAACGCAGCAAACTATACGCCCTATGGGTCTGTGATTAAAATAAAAGCTCACATTGAAAAATCTAACGCTACGGAAACTCTTCATATTACTATAGAAGATAATGGAAAAGGATTTCCGGAAGAAGAAATAGAAAAGGTGTTTGAAAAATTCTATCGCTTAAAAGATACCAAAACGGGCGGAACAGGTTTAGGGCTCTCCATTGTTAGAGGATTGGTTGAAGCACATCAAGGAAAGATCAGCTTAAAGAACATTTCAAGCGGTGGCGCCAAATTTACTATTGAGATCCCTGCAGTGACTTCCTATTTAAAACAAACAGAGAAATGAATAGCGGAGAAATATTAGTCATAGACGACGAAGTTCAGATAAGAAAATTGCTGGGAATAACTTTGCATAGCCATGATTTTGTAGTGAAAGATGCTGCAACAGCCAAAGAAGGTTTAATAATGGCAGCAAACCATCCGCCTGATCTTATCATTCTTGACCTGGGCTTGCCTGACGATAGCGGACATAATGTTTTAAAAAAATTACGCGAGTGGTACACCAAATCGATCATAATCCTTTCGGTTCAAAATAGCGAGGAAGATATTGTAAAAGCTTTAGATAATGGTGCTAATGATTATTTGGTAAAACCGTTCAGAACTGGAGAACTTCTTGCAAGAATAAGATCTTCGATACGATTGAATACTTCAGAAACAAATATCACAGTTCTAGATCACGGAGATCTAAAATTAGATCTGGCAGCGAGAACAGTAAAACGAAACGATGAAATAATTAAACTTACAACAACCGAATACACACTGCTAGTTTTGTTTGCGCAAAACGAAGGGAAGGTTTTAACTCATCAATATTTACTTAAACACGTTTGGGGACCAAGTTACCTTAACGAATCACAATATTTACGCGTATACATTGCTCAATTAAGAAAAAAAATAGAACACGATCCTAATAAGCCACAACACCTCATTACCGAATCGGGTGTTGGTTATCGCTTTGTAGGAAAGACCTAACTCAAACAAACATATTAATCATTAAAAAAATCGAATCATGCACTCGAACAGGATAACTATTGCCTCATTGTTAATAGCGCTCGGAATTATTTATGGTGATATTGGCACAAGCCCGCTTTATGTTTTAAAAGCCATTATTGGCGAACAACCCATTAACGAAACTCTTGTTCTTGGTGGACTATCCTGTGTATTATGGACGCTTACGTTACAAACTACGATCAAATATGTGATCCTTACTTTGCGAGCCGATAATAAAGGCGAAGGTGGTATCTTTGCACTGTATGCGCTGCTAAAGCGGATGAAAAAAGGCTGGCTCATTATTCCGGCTATTATTGGAGGAAGTACGTTACTTGCTGATGGTTTAATTACTCCACCCATATCGGTAGCGTCGGCCATTGAAGGATTAAAAGTAATAGATCCTGATATCAAAACAATTCCGATCATTATTCTCATTTTATTTTCTCTTTTTGCAATACAACAATTCGGAACAAACTTTGTTGGCAAATTTTTTGGTCCTGTAATGCTGGTTTGGTTCTTAATGTTGGCAACACTCGGTGTAATTGGCATTTCAAATAATATTGGAATCCTTAAAGCTATCAATCCATACTACGCTTACGAACTACTTGCAAAATACCCATCCGGCTTTTGGTTATTGGGTGCTGTGTTTCTTGCCACTACAGGTGCCGAAGCATTATACTCCGATCTTGGTCACTGCGGAAAAAGAAATATCCGAGCCTCATGGTGGCTTGTAAAAACCGCTTTGCTTTTAAATTATTTTGGGCAGGGCGCTTGGTTGCTAAACAAACAAGGGCAGTTATTGAATGGTGAAAATCCTTTTTACTCCATTATGCCTTCATGGTTCTTGCCAGTAGGAATTACAGTTGCAACGGCCGCAACAATTGTAGCAAGTCAGGCTTTGATAAGCGGTTCATTTACTTTAATAAATGAGGCCATGCGTTTAAATTTATGGCCAAAAGTTAGGATCAAATATCCAACAGTACTGCGTGGACAAATGTTCATTCCTTCCATCAATTGGCTTTTATGCTTTGGTTGCATTGGAGTTACAGTGTATTTCAAAGAATCTTCTAATATGGAAGCTGCTTATGGTTTATCTATCATTATCACCATGATCATGACAACAATTTTGCTTATCAACTATCTTTTCATGAAACATTACCCAAAGCCATTGATCTATCTTCTTCTTCTAGTTTATCTCACCATTGAGTTTTCATTTCTAACGGCTAACCTAAGTAAATTTCCTCATGGCGGTTGGGTAACTCTAATTATTGCCTTTGTTATCATGAGTGTAATGACCATTTGGTACAGAGCTCGAAAGATCCTTTACAGTTATGTGGAATTTGTTCCATTAAAAGATCATTTGCCGGTAATTGAAGCTTTAAGTAATGATAGGTCGATAGATAAATATGCCACACACCTTGTTTATTTAACTAGCGCTAATAATCCGGAAGATATAGAAGAAAAAATAATCTATTCGATCTTACGACGCAAACCTAAAAAAGCCGACGTGTACTGGTTTGTACATTTGGATGTCACCGACGAACCACATACTCGCGAATATAAAGTAACTCCAATTATTCCGCACAAAATAATTCGCATCGATATCCGACTTGGATTTAGAGAAATTCCTTTAGTAAGCAAATACTTCCGAGAAATTGTGACCTCCTTAAAAGAAAACGAAGTTGATCTTGTAAGCCGATATGCTTCTCTTCATAAAAACAATATAGTTGGTGATTTTAGATTTGTTGTTCTAAAAAAATATCTCTCCCTCGACAATGAACTTCCATTTTTACAAAGGATCATTATGAATGGCTACTTTGTTCTT
>CAYYUS010000500.1:0-2859 GCA_964474925.1 uncultured Akkermansia sp.
TTATATTGATGTATTTGAAAAGTTTTTGTTGATCGACTTTTATTTTTAATATCAAACGCTACAACCGTAAATATTCCAACCGACGTAATATTATTTGTTGCACCTGTTATCGCCGGATTAATATTTACTGTGTGATTGGGTGTTGGATTAATAGAGTTTGAAGGAATTGCCGGAACTGTCCATGTAATTTGTGTGTTTAGATTACTGCTAATTCCATTCAACACCATGCTTGGTTCTCTACAGGTTAATAAACTTAATGGCTGTATGAAATCAACGTTTGGTGCAATTGTATTTTGTATGATACTGATCGATTGACTTGAGATACAGTTATTGGTGATGTCTTTTACATACACTACCCAAGTTCCCGGAAGAATGATGCCGTTCTGGTTTGGATTAGTTGTAAACGTGGTTGGTGTTCCTGTAGTAGCAGGTGGGACAAATGTGTATGAAACAGGTACGTTAGCGATCGGTGAAGTAATTACCGTAGTTACTTGCATACTTGTGATACTTGTACTGGCGCAACCAATGGTGAAGTTGGTTGGACTCGTTACTGTAAAGATAGGTACTCCTACAGAAGCTGTTACTTGAACACTCTTAGTAGATTTACAACCTGTGAGATTATTCACCGACTCTGCCCAAAAAACTCCGGGAGGATTTGAAGAACCTAATGAACCTGCGCAATACGTATTTATTGTTCCTTGAGGAATACCAACATATACTGTATTAGTTCCTGATACTTGGAACCAGTTGGTGGTTACGTTTGGTCCTAAATTACTTGTTACAGTAAAACATCCTGATCCACCTGCACAGGTAATACTGTTAACGGTTGGTGTTACTACTATGGTTGGTGATGTGAGATTTTGATAAACCGTATAGGTTTGAACAAATTGACATCCCGTAGAACTTGTTCCTACTACTTGCCCTGTGCACGGCTGCGTAAAATTCATATTCGCACCGGTTACGGTGCCCGTACAACTTGGAAACCAAGTGAATGTTAATGGAACGCCATTGGTAACACTTGCCGTAAGTAAAACATTTGTATTTAAACACGTTAATGTGTAATCGTTACTTGGATTCACAATTGTAAAGCTTGCCTGTTGCGGTATTGGTGCCACAGTAAACGTTGCCACATTTGTACAACCATTGGATGTAGTAATTGTAACAGTGTTTACTCCGGGCGTAAGTCCGGCCGCTGTTCCACTATTCACCGTGGTAACCGTGCTTGGCATAGGGCTCCAGGTGGTTGTATAATTAGGGCTTCCACTAGGATTGAATGTAACATTTAAATTTACGCTGTTTGTTACTATGTTACTGCATGACGCATTCATAACCAACGGACTTGTAAATGGTTTTGGATGAACTGTAACATTTAATGTAGCGCTAATAGTTTGCACCGCATTGGATGAATTTGTTCCGGTAATGTAGGTTGTGTATTGTGTACTAACACTTGGCGTTAAAACAAATGTGCCGGTGGTGTTAACCATTGGGCCCGGAAATAATGAGAAAGTTGGATTTGCCAGATTAGCAAAATTAACCGGCATAACTGCAATGGTAGCACCCGGACAAACCGCATAGCTTGGATTACAATTTGGATTACAAGATAAACTTGCCGAGCCAATACTTTGAAAACTAACCAACGTATTTACACCGCTATAATTTGAGATACAAATTATGAATTGCTGACACGCATTAACTGAAAGCGGCGCTTCGTAATTACTTGGATCGCCACCGGCAGGGATATTTGCAGCTGAAGCCATTCCCGTTCCACCTGTTGAAGTTCCATTCCAGTTGCAGCGAATTGGCGCCAAAGTATTATTGAATATCTGCGAACAACTTGAAGGTGTATAAGGCCACATTGCCCAATCATAAAACCCTGCCTGAGGATTAGCGCTTGCACTTGCTCCAAATACAAACTCTAAACTTCCCGCATTCCCAACAGTTAAAAGCAACCACTGCGGTTTTAATTCTCCCGATAACAAACAGCCCATGTTTGGCGGGTTGGGATTTGTTTGTGGATTACTAATGTTTGAAGCTGTTGTGAAATCAACCACATTTCCCGGACCCGAATTTGCATTAAATGTAAAATTTGGATTTGTACATAACGGAATAGCGTCTACGCAATCATCATTTTGCGCTTTATTACTAATAAAGGCAAATAATATAAAAATGGAGGATAATATTTTTTTCATTTCTTAAATTATTATCTGGTTATTAGTTGATTAATTGCTTCGTAGATCTTTCCTTGTTCTAGATTTTTGAACACCACTTCTCCTTTGGAGTTAAACGTAATATTATCAATACCACTTATATCTGCATTTTCGAGTTGCGACTTAGTGATGACATGCAAATTCTTATACCCTTGTTTATTCAAGGCTATTTGGGCTTGAGTATCATCAACCACTGTAATGCAAATAATGCCATTTTTACCCCCTTTTAATTTTGCGTTGCCATAAACATTAGCTGTTTTCTCAAGCGAGCTATAAACGTTCTTTTCATCCTTTAAATCAGCAGTGACGAAATTGATCACTATTAACTTGTTATGAACCACTAATGCGGGATCATTTTGCTTTACAAAAGCGCTAACCTTTTGGTAGATGTTTTGTTGTGCGCCGCATAAGCTTACAAATAAGCAACATGCGATCATCAATGTTTTTTTCATGGTAAATTGTTTTACTATTAAGGTATTCGCTAAGAGGCAAAGCCCACTTTTCTTTTAAAAAAAAAGTCCCTACCATCTAAGATAGGGACTTTAATTCTGAAAAGAAAATTATTATCTGAACAAGGTAACGTTACCTTTTAGATCATACTCTTGAGCATCTTTACCCTTGGCTTTGATCATATAGAAGTATGTTCCTGAAG
>CAYYUS010000501.1:0-2857 GCA_964474925.1 uncultured Akkermansia sp.
ATTTGTACAGTAAATACATTATCCCCTTTTTTCCTAGGTAAATATCAGCGTCCTTTGTTTTGAAACGGTAAAAGTAATCCTCAACAACGTTTCCTTTTTCATCAATAAATTGTCCTTTATTCTCTTCAAATCCCATTGGAACTTGTTTATCTCCTGCGCCAAAGGCATTCGACATTGAAAACTTTGGTTTTTCATTCATTAAACCATTTGTTGAAGCGATGGCGTTAAAGCTTATCGCAAAAAACAAAAACACAAAATTTAAGATCTTTGAATTCATTTTCTTCAATTTTAATATATGAATGTTTGAATAGAGTACCTGTTAAAATGGGTCCACACAATGCACCCTTTTAAGGCAATATTAGTGCCAAGATTTGTTAAAACCTATAGCAAGATATACTCATAATATCAAGAAAATCAAGGGAAAACGGTTAAAACGTGAACTATCTGAACAAGCTTACGTTCCCTTTTGTTTCAAATTCCTTTCCATCGTTGCCCATGGCTTTTATCACATAAAAATAGGCTCCATCCGCACAGTTCTTTCCGGTTTGATCTTTTCCATCCCAGGCAAAATTCCCCGTGTCGCTTGTAAGTTCATAAACCATTCTTCCCCAACGATCATAAATACCTATATAAACCTCTTTTAAACCACTTCCTATTAAGCGGAAAACGTCATTAGATCCATCACCATTTGGAGTAAATACATTGGGAATTTCCATTTTTGAACGAATGTCTACTTGTATCACCTTAATAATTTGATCAATGCAAGTTCCTTTTTGCACGGTTAATATAACGCTATAGGTTCCGGGAGCCGAATACGTTGCAGAAGTAAGTACATTATTGGGGATGTTTTTATAAATAGAACCATTTCCAAAGCCCCAGGTAGAAGTAATGCTGCTATTTCCTGTACTGGTTGTGCTTGTATTTGTGAATGTAACGCTCATTGGCGCAAATCCAAATATTGGAGCCGCAATAAAATCCGCTTTTATTCCTCCTTCGGTCACTTGATATAATCCTTGCGACGAACAGCCGTTGATGGTGTTTGTTATGGAAATAAAATAATTTCCGATCACATTACTTAGCAAATTAAGTGAATTAAGATTTGAAGTAATGGCACCTGCCGGAACTGTCCATGTATAAGTTAAACCTGTAGTTGAACCACTAATGGTTGGCGTAATTAACACCGTTGGATTTGTATTACAATCCAAAATAAACGGTAAACCAATTTCAATATTTGGTGCCACAAGATCGCTTGCAACGTTATAGGTTGCAGCATAAGTACACCCATTTATAGCCGATGTAGAAATAGCAGTATGTGTTCCGGGAGCAGTTGTATTAAATTGACTTCCGGGCAAACCACCTCCTACAGGCGGGAACCAAACATAGGTTGGTACTAGAGCAACGGCAAGCGTTGGTGTAACAATAGGAACAATTACAACATCCGCATTCTTACAGTTTATAACCGAATTAGATAATGCACTAATGGTGAACTTTGGTAAGCGTACATCTTGTATGATCTGTACAACTTTTGTAGCCGTACAAAAATTATTATTGTCAACTGCACCAACTGTCCAAGTTCCTAGTAAGGTTAAAACATCTGAAGCTCCGGTTAAAGAAGGATTGATAACCACGGTTGCATTAGCTGTGGGATTAATTGAATTGGAAGGAATCGCAGGCACTGTCCAAGTAATAGTTGTATTTGTATTACTACTTATTCCGCTCAAAACCATTGATGGATCTTTACAAGTTAAAATACTCAAGGGCTGTATGAAATTCACATTGGGTGCAATGGTGTTTTGTATGATGCTAACCGATTGGCTCGACACACAATTATTGGTCATGTCTTTTACATAGATCACATATGTACCCGGAATTGTGATATTATTTAAATTAGGATTAACAGTGAATGTGGTTGGCGTTGAAGTTACGGGCGGTGTCATAAATGTATAATTCACAGCAACGTTTGGCACAGGCGATGTAATTACTGTTGTTACTTGCATGCTAGTAATACTTTTGCTTCCGCAACCAATGGTGAAATTGGTTGGGCTTGTGATCGTAAATATGGGAACACCAACCGATGCAGTTACTTGAACAGATTGCGTTGTTTTACATCCTGTAATATTATAAACTGATTCGCCCCAATAAACTCCGGGCGATCCCGCGCAAAAAATATTTATAGTTCCTTGTGCTGCGCCAACGTAAACTGTACTTGTTCCAATTACTTGAAACCAATTAGTGGTAACGTTTGGCCCTAAATTGCTTGTTAATGTAAAACAACCACTTCCTCCCGCACAAGTCACATTTTGAACTGTTGGTGTTATAGCAATTGTAGGCGATGCCAGATTTTGATAAACGGTGAACGTTTGCACAAATTGACAGCCCGTAGAACTTGTTCCTATTACTTGCCCCGTACACGCTTGATTAAAATTCATTGTTGTTCCTACAACCGATCCGGTACAAGTTGGGAACCACGTAAACGAAAGCGGAACGCCATTTGTAACACTAGTTGTTAAAGCCACATTTGGATTTAAACACGTAACTGTATAATCATTACTTGGATTTACAATTACAAAACTGGCAGGCTGAGGAATTGGTAGAACATTAAAACTATAAGTTGTTACACACCCATCGGAAGTTGTAATGGTAACGTTATTTATTCCCGGAACTAAACCTGCGGCAGTTCCACTATTCACGGCTGTTACTGTGCTTGGTAAAGGACTCCAATTTACGGTGTAATTAGGACTGCCACTTGGATTGAAAGTAACATTAAGGTTAACGCTACTTGTAACCGGGTTTGCGCAAGTACCATTAGTAATAATTGGCGAAACAACCGGACCGGGAAATAATGTTACGGTTATCG
>CAYYUS010000502.1:0-2851 GCA_964474925.1 uncultured Akkermansia sp.
CTACCGCCACAACAGCAACAGCAACTGCAATTGTTCCTGCTCCAACAAATAACCACGACTTCATGCTCATTAAGAAGCCTGAAGTTTTAGCATAACCCGAAATGAAGTTGTTGAAATTCATTTGTGAGTTTATCTCTTTTGAAGATAAGTTAGCGCGATCGCGTAAAATTTTAAATTTGCTCATGATCTATGATTTAAGTTTGTCTTTTAATTTTTCGAGGATCCTGTAAACTTTCATTTTGCAGGCGCTTTCACCCATCTCAAGGATGTCGGCAATTTCTTTGAACGATCTGTTCTCAAAAAAACGCATGTTGATGATCTCAATTTCATCCTCTTTAAGTGACTCAAGTGCAGAAAATAATTGTTCGTCTTCAATAGCAAAGGATCTTTCAGGAATTGTGTCGATGATCTCTGAAATACCGCTTGTACTTATAGATAGAACTGCTTGTGATTTATTTTTTCGGTAATGTTGTTGAACTTCATTAAAAGCTATTCGATAAAGCCAAGCCGAGAATGGATAACCCTTGCTTTTATAAGTAGATAATTTTGTAAGCGCATTGTAAAACACATTAGAAGCTATATCAAACGCCACTTCCTTGCTTTCAACTCTATGAAAAACATATTGACAAATTCTTTCGTAATATCTTACATAAATAGGTTCAAATGCTTTAGGATCTTTTTGAGCAAGATAGATCTCTTGTTCTTCAGCTTTAAGCTGAATGTGATCCATATGGTAATATCCCGTTTCTATAACTGCTGAACTAATTTGCATCGTGTGATCTTATATACCCATAATACCATGGGTTATAAAAAGTCACAAATTGTACTAAATGTAGGAAATATTGCCGAATGACGCGGCTTACAGCGGCTTTACTTTTCGGTTTTAAGCAATTTGATATCCCCGATCAACTTATTTACCTGAACTTTATCGGTTCCATCATAAACACCACGAATGCGGCCTTGCTTGTCTATTAATAAAAAGAACTCGCTATGAATAAAGCCTTCTTCGGTTCCGTCATCTTCCAAAGCGTTCACTAAGTAATCATGTTGAGCAAGTTGGTAAATGTCTTTTTTGTTACCGGTTAAAAAATGCCATTTTCCTTTTTTGGCGTTGTAAGAGATGCCATATTTGTTTAAAACATCAACGGTATCGTGTAAGGGGTTTACAGTATGTGATAAGATCAAAAAATCTTCGTCTTTTTCAAATGCTTTTTGTACATCCACCATATTCTTACTCATTTGCGGACAAATACTTTGACACGTTGCAAAAAAGAAGTCGGCTACGTAAATTTTATTTTTTACGGTTTGTTCTGAAACCGGTTCGCCAAATTGATTGGTGAGTGTAAAATTTCCAACAGTGTGGTAAAGAGTATCTGTATTGCTTAAATGTTTTTCGCCAATAATAGGAAGAAGGAATTTCTTTTCCTCCAGCGCAGGCTGGCAGGCGAATAAGAATAAAGACGCTAAAAAAAGACTATTTATTTTGTTTGATCTTGTTATCATCTATCAATATTTGTTTTTGTTCTTTTATGAGTAGGTGTTGATACTCTCCTAACATACGTTTTACTTCGGCTATATAACGGCTGTCGTAATAACCGCGAATGCGTCGTTTTTTATCTACCAATACAAAAAAGCTGTAATCAACGTAATAAGGTTTATCTACAAAATAGGTTTTGTTTAAACTATCAAACGAGTTCTTATTCCATCCGGCAAAAAAGATATTATCTGTTTTTTGCGCCATGGCCCTAATGCTTCTTTCAGTGGCAGAAGAATCATTTTGTTTTTCGCACACCAAAATAAAGGGGATATTGGTCAGTTTTTCTTTTTTGTAATTTACATATTCCCAAAAACCACTTATGCGGAAAGCATCATCGCTGTATTTGTCTTTAATGAACATCACAACAAATGCCGGGTAGTTAATAGTATCAATATCAAATGGCTCCTTGCTATTTGTTTTTTCAAACACACTTTTTACCGAGTAATAAATTGTATCACCGCTGGCGGCTTGTTTTGGTCCGTAGTAAGGAAGTTTGCTAGAATTAATAGTACTAGTTTCTAATATCACCCAAAACGCAGATGGGAAAAGAATGATCAGGAAGAATATCCACTTTTTGTTCTTAAACATTTGGGTGCAAATTTACGATTAGAAGTCCATAAAAAAAACCCCGAGGTATATTCTCGGGGTTTTTCTTTTAATGATTTATTACTACTGGTTTTCGAGAAGAATGATCGCCAGATCGCACTTCTAGGTAGTAAACGCCATTTGGTATCTCCGAAACATTCATCATGTTAGAGTTATTTTTGGTCTTTAATACCTGACCAATAGAATTGATCAAAGTGATAGATTCTGCAATTTTATTGTTCGCTAATTCAACATTCACAGCAGTTGATGCAGGATTTGGGAAAACATTAAAGTTTAATGCATTCAACTTATTTTCTTTTACACCAATAGCAAGGAAACTTGCATTTCCACTAGCGGTTGTAACCACGGTGGCAGGTGAGGTGCTAAAAGTTGTGGATGTATTATTTACAGTTAGAATTGGAAATTTAGAGGATGAGTGATAGTATTGATAGATCGTTTGTTTAACGTTAGCAATATTTCCAATAATAAAAACGTTTATTGCTATCGATTGAACACTTTTCACACGAAGTACATTGTTGAATGTATTACTCTGAGGCATTAATAAAGTGCCCATGCCGTCAGCCGTAGTAGTTACACTTCCGCTAAAAGTAGCCGGTAGGGAAAATGAAACAGACCCGCCAACTGCATCTGTAAGGCTATAGCCGTAATCAACCGGCCAACGTGCTACAATGGCTGTATTTGTAAAGGTTAAGGCTAAAGTTCCAAACT
>CAYYUS010000503.1:0-2848 GCA_964474925.1 uncultured Akkermansia sp.
CAGAGTTGCGTTTCCCTATCGTAAAATATTTTGTTGATAGGCCAATGCGTTCTGATTTCTTGAATAATTTACAATTGATCAGCTTTTTTGATCTTGGTGCGGCATGGTATGGTTTAAATCCTTTAAGCAAAGAGAACACCGAGAACGTGAATACGTATCTTCAAGGAAGTAGTTCAAGTCCTATTATCATTACCGTTATTAATGATAAAAATCCATTAGTAGCGGGCGCAGGATGGGGAATTCGCTCAAGATTATACGGTTATTTTGTACGATTGGATTTTGGTTATGGAATTGATAACTTTAGATCCCAAAAGGCAGTGGTAGGTTTATCATTTGCTACAGACTTTTAATATGAATCATATTTTTATTTTATTGGCGGTTGGAGTTGTTGCAGGTTATCTTAGCGGATTAATTGGTATTGGCGGTGGCATTGTTATTGTTCCCGTACTCGTTTATTTTTTGGCTATGGATCAAAAGGCCGCGCAAGGAACAACACTATTCATGTTCATGCTTCCCATTGGTTTTTTAGGAGTTTACAATTATTATAAAGAAGGTCAGCTTAATTATAAATACGCGCTCATTATGGCCATTACATTTATTGTTGGAAGTTATTTTGGAAGTAAAACAGCTTTATCGCTGGATACCAAAATTGTAAAACAGATCTTTGGAGCAATGATCATTTTGATAGGACTAAAAATGCTTCTCAATAAATAATGACATTTATCTCTCAAATACAAAAACGTTCAGAGGAACTTTTTTCTGAAATAAATTCTATTCGGCAGCATATTCATCAACATCCCGAGTTATCGTTTGAAGAACACAATACATCTGCTTTCATTCAAGGAGTTCTCAAAAAATATAATATCCCTTTTAAAAATGGTATTGTAAAAACCGGAATTGTTGCTTTGATCGAAGGGAAAAATCCTAGTAAAAAAACTATTTTATTGCGCGCCGATATGGACGCGCTTCCTATTGAAGAAAAAAATAATGTGGCGTATGTTTCCAAAAATAAAGGCGTGATGCACGCATGCGGACATGATGTTCACAGCGCATGTACGCTTGGCGCTGCCATTATTTTAAATGAATTAAAAAATGAATTTGAAGGAACTATAAAGATCATGTTTCAACCGGGCGAAGAAGTGTTGCCTGGTGGCGCATCACTCATGATCAACGAAGGCGTTTTGGATTCACCAAAAGTTTCTGCGGCATTAGCACAACATGTTTTCCCAAGTATGGAAACCGGAAAAGTTGGTTTTAAAACCGGCATGTACATGGCAAGCACCGATGAATTATACATAACGGTAAAAGGCAAAGGTGGTCATGCCGCTATGCCAAACGATTATGTTAACCCCTTACTCATCGCTTCAAAAATTTTATTAGAACTCCATAAAGCATTTATGGAAATGCCCCCTGCCTATTCTACACTTGAAGCAGATAATAAACCAAAACCTCCAACCGTACTTGCCTTCGGAAAAATAAATGGCAATGGCGCAACCAATGTAATTCCTGATGAAGTAAAAATTGAAGGCACCTTTAGAACAATGGATGAGAACTGGAGAGCTGAAGCACATTCGAAAATGAAAAAAATTGCAGAAGATGTTGCAAAACAAATGAATGGCGTTTGCGAATTTAGAATAGAAAAAGGTTATCCGTTTTTGGTGAATGATGAAGCGCTCACAAAAAATTGCGGCGCTTGGGCCAAAGAATATTTAGGCGAAAATAACGTGGAAGAATTACCTTTACGCATGACCGCCGAAGATTTTTCTTTCATTTCGCAAAAAGTGCCAAGTTGTTTTTATAGACTCGGAACTGGCAATAAAGCAAAGAACATTACCTCGGGCGTTCATACGGCCACTTTTGATATAGATGAGAATGCGCTTCGCACAGGAACAGGCCTAATGGCCTATTTAGCTGTAAAACAGTTGTTGTAAAAACAATTTAATAAAATTCGGTTTTTATGTGGCAAATTAACTACACAAGCGCTTCGTTTTTGCGTAATGTTATTTGAATTATTCTTTTTAACACAAAAATCCAATCTAGTAAACAACGCTTAATTTGCTTTTGAAACAAAAAGTACTATCTTTAGTATATGAGAAAACTCTCCTTTATATTTTTACTTTCTTTTTTCTCATTATTTATTTCTGGGCAAACTAATTTAGTGCCAAATCCAAGTTTTGAAACATATACTGCTTGTACACATCCTTTGATGCCTAAGATTACAAATTGGGTCTCTTATAGCACAGGATCATGTGATGCTTTTAATACATGCATTAACCCTACGTATTCGATAATGGGAGTTCCTTCAAATGGTTTTGGATATGAAACCCCTCGTACGGGTAACGGTTATTGTGGTTTTGCTACTTATGAGTTTGGATTTCAGAATATCCAAGAGTTCATTCGAGTAAAATTGAATTCTACTTTATTGGCAGGAAAGAGTTATAGCTTGTCGTTTTACGTAAGCCTTAGCGAAAGCAGTTCCTATGAAACCACTATGTTTAACGCTTATTTTTCTTCTACTGATGACGTAATTACTGATGATTCAATTCTGATGTCCAATGCACAAATTACTGTGTCAGTTCCCCATGGCTCAATTTCGAAAAGTGGATGGACTGCTGTTTCAACTACATACTCTGCCAATGGAACTGAGGATTATTTAATGTTAGGGAATTTTCAAAAGAACAATCAAGTGGATACTCTTTTTTTGTGCAACTGTGAATTTTCTAAATTTTCGTATTATTACATTGATGATGTTTCATTATATGATGTTGATGAATTATCAAACATTTCTAAACATGAAATTGATATAAAACCAAAATGTACAACGTTTAAAAATGGGGATCTTTTTTAT
>CAYYUS010000504.1:0-2842 GCA_964474925.1 uncultured Akkermansia sp.
CCACTACTGCTTTTTTCATGATATGAAATTTAGTAATGGTTTATCCAATAGTGAATGTTTTTATTGGATAACGGAATGGACTTCGATTTATTGCTAAGGGCTTAACGATTTTTTATTTCCTTAGCTTCAAACTTCAATCGAATGGTTATTATTTCTCCCTTTTTAAATGGAATGGAGTCGGTAATGATATCATTCCAATAGGGAACAAACGCGGTGATCTTACATTTTCCTTCGGGAAACGACCCTTGATATATTCCTTCGGCATCAATTTTCGGGAACACTGTATCATTATTGAATGTAAGTCGTGCGCCACTTTTGTGAGGTTTTCCATCTGCTCCAACAAACTTTATTTTGAACTTGCATTTGCCATCTTTACTTACTTTTGGGCCGGGTTCTCTTTTAATGGTGTAAACACTTTTTTTGGGAGTTTGCGAAAAGCAATTAAAACTTAATACGCATAATAAAATGAAAATGGAATTTTTGAAGTTCATTTTCTAAAGATAATAAAAGTGATAAAATCTACAAAGATCAAAAAGAGGCCTATTCAATGATCAGGCGTTCTGTTTTTATAGCATTTCCCGACCTTACTTTTATCAAATAAAATCCTTTTTCAAATTGGGTGGTTGAAATGGTGATATCAGGATCATTATAATTTTGCTGAAATATTTTCTTGCCGCTAAGATCAATTATTTCTACGCTATAGTTATCACAAATTCCTGTACTGATATTTAATTTTGAATGAGCGGGGTTTGGGAACATAATAAATGAGATCTCTTTTTTGTGCTCTTTTAATCCAATAGGACTTTTGCCTTTGAACCAAATAGGTGAAGTGATAATGCGCTGTCCGTCCACTTGTTTAATTTCTGCTAAATAATACCGCGCGGTATCATCGGCAATCACCGAATAATCGGTGTGCATTAAGGTGTTTGATTGTTTTACAATGGCAATGATAACAGGGTCAATTCCTGATCCTGATTTTCCTGACCATATTTTTATTGAATCGGCCAACTCCCCATCTTCATCATTGTGAATTACATTAATTACCGGTGCACTATTTCCACTCATGGTATCACCCATAATGTTTGTGCCAATTTTAAAATCGATCTTTGCATTCCAATCATCACTTCCATAAAAATGCATTTTTTTCATGGCAGTGTATAAATTTGCTTCGGTTAGTGATGGCGCCATGATCACTAATCGTCCTGCATTTCCTCTTCCAAAATTCAAATAATGATTATCGTGGTCATAACTCATTCCTACATGATAACCTCTGTTCAATAAAATTCGGTAGTACACAAAAAAATCACTGGCAGGGTAGGTCGTATAATCGGCTGCGGCAACGGTTGCATTTCCATTTCTAAATGGTACACCAACGATGGCCGAATCGTACATGGCATTATAACCACCGCCTGCCAACCCATTATAATCGGTATAACTTGGGTGTGCTAATGTTGCAAATGCGTTGGGATTATTTTTTACTAATCGCCACAAACTATCGTAAACAGTTTTGCTGTTATAAATATCATAATTAGGAGCATGGCCCGGAACGCCGGTTGTTTCCCAGCCAATTAATTGATTAAAACCATAAATAACAACGTGCCCATTACCGCTTGAACTCACGCCATATTCCATGCCAAACAATGCCAAGAAACTTGATGTAGTAGCTGCGGTGGCTTCTGCTAATCCTAAACCATAGCTTGTGCGCACCATGCCCGGATTATTGTTGTTGGAGTAATGATTATGTTCAGAGATCCCTAAGAAATCAAAGTGTTGAGAAAGTTTTGCATAAGCATAAGCACCCGCAGGTTTACTTACACCTGTTGTTGTTGAATCTTTACTGCCGTCAGAGTATCCGGTATGCGAATGAAGATTGCCAAAATAATAATTAAGGGTTTGTGAGTTTGATAAACAAAAACATACTAAAAGGCCGAACACTAATCTCATCTTCATAAGGCAAAAATAGTGAAAATAAGGGCTGTTTATAGGCTTGTTAATTAATTAACCAAAGCTTTACTTGATCTTTTCCTTCCTAGATAAATAAGGAAATTTTCTATAAAAGCATCTTCCTTGGTCTAAAAGAACACCCTTACTGTTAAAATTAAGATTGATCGCTTTGTATTTTATTTTGCGTCTCTTTTTTTGATAAGTTTCACACTTTACTTGGTAAAGCGTGTCGTTTTTGGAATCGATCACTCTTCCGATCACATCTATTTTTGTTTTGAATCTTATGCTATCTAAATAGTGATTTGTTCTTTTGGGCAGTTGATCCTCTTTTAAATTGCAGGCTGTAAGCATATGGTCGCCATTGATCTTATAATATGATTCATTATAGATATTATTAACCGAGTAAGTAACCATACAATCGCTTTTGAACGCTGTCCACTTTACATTTTGCGCAGTAGGATTTTGATTAGAGAATTTTGTTTTGATAGCTTCCGGAACTTCGGTTACCGTTTGAGAGATTCCCAAATTATAAAGAAGAAAAAACAGCAGACTATAAATTAATTTTTTCAAGTATTATAAATATATGAATTTTATTTAAAGTTATAGTGGTTGTTTTCCATCGCCTCTATGCTTTACCTGCAAGCCATAAATGAATTTACGTAAAATTTGATCTTTACACTCGCGGTATTGATCTTGGCCGGGTTTACGAAAGAATGCGCTCAATTCATGTTTACTTATGCGCATACCTTCTATTTCAAGGATCTCTAAAATATCTTCATCCTTATAATTCAAAGCGATCTTTAGTTTTCGTAAAATGATATTGTTATTCAAATTTGTTTCGGTAACAGGGGGTGGACCTTCTTTTTTACCACGACCATAAATTATTAACCCATTTAAA
>CAYYUS010000505.1:0-2836 GCA_964474925.1 uncultured Akkermansia sp.
TTTGTATGGTCTTAAAACCGCCAAGGGCCCTCGTCTTCAAAAACAAATTCTTCATTTGCAGCTACTTTTTTTCCAACAAATGGTTTTGCTTTTTCTATGGTGTCAATTTCCTCTAAACAAATAATGAATCCATTTTTGTTCTCACGAAATTCTGAAATAAATTGTGGCGAATCTCCACTCGATGTTTTGATGATAATGGCGTTACAATTCTCAATGTCAAAATCGCGCGTGATATTCAATTGTAATTCTCCCTTTAAGCCATGCGTTTTACTAAAATAACCTATTTCTGTAAAGATCATTTTTTTAACGCTGCTTCAACAAAACTTATAAATAGAGGATGAGGATTTTCTACAGTGCTTTTGTACTCGGGATGAAATTGCACGCCAATAAAAAATGGGTGCTCAGGTAATTCAACGATCTCTACCAAACCGCCTTCTGGATTTACTCCCGAAAGAACCATACCGGCGTCGGTAAATTGTTTTTTGTATTCGTTATTGAATTCGTAACGGTGGCGGTGACGTTCGGAAATGCGATCTGTTTTATAAATAGAATGCGCTAAAGTTCCGGCTTCAATTTCGCAAGCATAAGCACCCAAACGCATAGTACCACCCATGTGTGAAATGCTTTTTTGATTTTCTAAAAGATCAATAACCGGACTATTAGTTGCAGGATTCATTTCGCGACTATGCGCATCTTTTAATCCCAAAACATTGCGAGCAAATTCGATCACCGTGCATTGCATTCCTAAACAAATTCCAAGGAAAGGCAATTTATTTTCACGCGCGTATTTAATGGCAATGATCTTTCCATCAATACCTCTATTACCAAAACCCGGAGCAACTAAAATTCCTTTTAAGCTTGAAAATTTCTCGTCGATATTCTCTTCTGTTAAACTTTCACTATGGATCCAATCTACAATAACCTTGCAATCGTTAACAGCGCCTGCATGAATAAATGCTTCTGAAATAGATTTGTAAGAATCTTTTAATTCAACGTATTTTCCGATCAGTCCAATACGAACTTCTGTTTTTGGATTGTGAAATTTTTCCAGAAAATTTTTCCAGTTATCCAACTTCGGTGCTTCAGTTGCATTAATGCCTAATTTTTTAAGCACCATTACATCCAACTTCTCTCTCTCCATCAAAATTGGAACTTCGTAAATAGTACTTGCGTCGATCGCTTCAATAACTGATTCTTGGGCCACGTTGCAAAACAAGGCTAATTTTTTACGAATATCTTTATTTACGGGATGCTCAGTTCTACACACCAAAATATCGGGTTGAACACCGTACTCTAATAATAATTTTACCGAGTGTTGCGTTGGTTTTGTTTTTAATTCGCCTGTGGTACTTAAATAAGGTAAAAGCGTTAAGTGAATTACTGCGCAATTTCCTTCTAATTCCCAACGTAACTGACGAACCGCTTCAATGTAAGGTAATGATTCAATATCACCTACAGTTCCGCCAATTTCTGTGATCACATATTCAAACTGACCGGTTTTACCCAATTGTTTGATGCGACTTTTTATTTCATCGGTGATATGAGGAATTACCTGAACGGTTTTTCCTAAAAATTCTCCTTTACGTTCTTTCTCAATAACCGATTGATAAATGCGTCCGGTTGTAACGTTATTTGCTTTGGAAGTTGGAACATTTAAAAAGCGTTCGTAGTGTCCAAGATCCAGATCAGTTTCTGCACCATCATCGGTTACATAACATTCGCCATGTTCGTAAGGATTTAAAGTTCCCGGATCCACATTAATATAGGGATCGAGTTTTTGAATGGTAACGGTAAAGCCTCGGGCTTGAAGTAATTTTGCTAAACTAGCAGCTATAATGCCTTTTCCAAGAGAAGAAGTTACACCACCTGTAACAAAAATATATTTAGTTGGATTTGACATACAGCTTTATAAAAAACTGCCTACGAAAGTACTAAATTAAAAAGTACCAAGAAACTTAAATTTGTGAAAACACCCTGTAAATGGTCACAATTTCTAACATTATATTAACCTTAGCCCAAATAATGTGGAACAATGGTCGTGGAACCTACATGAAAAGCAAAAACCCCCGTCCAGACATGAATAGGACGAGGGTTTTTGAGGTTTAGTCGTTGTTGCTCTTCTTCACCTTTTTCTTTAGTTTGATCTCGTGGTTATCACTATTAATGTTAACCCCTTTTTCATCTATAATAATATGATTACCATCTTTATCATTTACTTCAATCCCTTCCTCGTTTATTTTCACCTTATCCTTATGTGAATGCTCAAACTCTTCGTTTTCTGATCTTTCCAAACCATCACAATCCACACATTCCATTTCTTTATCATTCATTTTCCATCTGCGACCAAGCATATCCTGATCGTAAGTATTAGTTGCGTTGTCCACGTCATAAATGATGTTCTTTAATGATCTGTCAAAATACACCACTTTGCCTTTAGGAACTTTTACAATGATCTCAATTTCCTGCATCCTGAATTTTTGATCGCCATCTAAATAGAATATCTCGTCCAATACAATTCCGGTGCTATCTAATTTATAGTTGTAATTTATTTCTTTAGCGCGTTCGTATGCTATACGCTTTTCTTTTCCACGTGCTTTTCTGCTAATGATCACTTCAATATTCTCACCTGATGTGTTTATCACTCTTACTTCCGGAAAACCAACGATCACTTTTTTGTTATTCATTACACCAATTGAATATTCGTCGTGACCAAAATGCGCTTCGCTATGATCGTCGAAATTCAGTTCTTCAATTTTGTATTGTGAGATCAATTTATCTTCAGGGAATGCTGAGATCGTGAAAACTTCCGCGCTTGTTACTATTGTTTTACTCTCTT
>CAYYUS010000506.1:0-2832 GCA_964474925.1 uncultured Akkermansia sp.
ATTATCCCAAAAATCGGCGTGCTGCAAGTTGGCTAATCTACCAAAACTATAGGGTAAAGTCGCAATTTCATTCTGATTAAAATTGACGTATTTTAAATTTTCCATATCGCCAATATTCTTTGGTAAGGTTTCAAGATCGGTTTTACTGCAAATAAGGAATTGCAATTTTTTAAGTGTAACAATGCTATCGGGTAATGTTTTTATGGTATTCTTACTTATGTCCAAATACTGCAAATTCTTAAATTGAAGAATTTCCATTGGAAATGTTTTGAACTTTTTTTTGCGCAAGCTCAATCTCACTACATTGTCTTTATTTGCTAAAGCAAGGGCAAGATCGGTGTACTCATCGGTTTGCATTACAGCAGCCGAATCTAAAAGTTCGATTTGCGCAAAAGAGCAATTCAAGCTTAAAATAAAAAGTATAGAAAGTATCTTACGCATGTTGATTTAGTTCCTCAATTAACTTTAGGCAATTTTCTTTATCGTGTTTCAATTGAGTTTTCAGTAAGTCAATGGTCTCAAACTTCACTTCATCGCGCAAGCGCTTCATGAACGAAACGCGAATAGTATGATCGTAAATGTCTTTGTCAAAGTTAAAGATATTCACTTCAATTTTTACGAGTTCATCTGTATCGGTAGTTGGGTTTTTACCAATACTTAACATTCCATAAAATTCTTCACCATCTAATTGCACATTTACCAAATAAACACCAATTGTGGGGATCATTTTATCGGCATCGTTGGTTTGCAAATTTGCTGTTGGATATCCCAAAGTTCTTCCCAATTGTTTTCCTTTTACAACGGATGCAGTGATAAAGAATTCGTGCCCCAAATATTTATTGGCTAATTCAATTTCACCTTTATGAAGCGCCTCTCTGATCTTGCTTGAGCTTACATTAATATGATCTATATCCTGAACGCTTATTTCTTCCACTTCGTAATTAAATTCTTTCGAATAATTCTTCAATGTTTTAATGTCGCCATCTCGGTTCTTTCCAAATTTATGGTCGTAGCCAATGATCAAATGTTTCACTTTCAAACTCTTCATTAATATGTCCCTTATATAAGCCTGCGCGTCCATTTGCGCAAAGGCTTTGCTAAAAGGGTAAACCACAGTTATATCAATGCCATTTTGCTCTAAAAGGGCCAGTTTCTCGTCGGTTGTGGTTATTAATTTGAGGTCTTTTTGCTCCGGAAAAAGTACTTTTCTGGGGTGCGGATCAAATGTTAAAATAACAGAATTTAAACCTGTTCTTTGCTTTAACTCGTTTAGTTTTTTTAGAATTTTTTGATGCCCTAAATGAACCCCATCAAAGGTGCCAATGGTAAGGATGCAAGGCTTCTCTATCCTAAAGTTTTCGGTGTATCTAACGGTTAACATGGTGCAAAAATAAACTATTCATTTTTATTAACAAGATAGTGTTTTTATATGTAAAAATCTGTATTTTTGTGCCCAAATTTAAAAGGAAAATCCCATGTCTAAACAAATTGGCAAAATATCTCAATTTATTGGTCCGGTGATCGACGTAAGTTTTGACGTTGAAGGCGGAACATTACCAAATATCTTGGACGCTCTTGAAATTGTACGTTCTAACGGGCAAAAATTAATTTTAGAAGTTCAACAACACATTGGCGAAAATTCGGTAAGAACGATCGCGATGGATAGTACCGACGGTTTGTACCGTGGTATGGAAGTTAAAGGTACCGGAAACGGGATCAAGATGCCAACGGGCGACAAAGTTAAAGGTCGTTTGTTTAACGTAGTGGGTGAGGCAATTGACGGTATCAATACCGTTAGCAATGATGGTGGTCATTCTATTCACCGTTTACCTCCAAAATTCGAAGATCTTTCTACATCAACTGAAGTTCTATTTACAGGTATCAAAGTAATTGACCTAATTGAGCCATACGCAAAAGGTGGTAAAATTGGTTTGTTTGGTGGTGCGGGTGTAGGTAAAACAGTATTGATCATGGAATTGGTAAATAATATTGCCAAAGCATATTCAGGTTTATCAGTATTTGCCGGAGTAGGTGAGCGTACACGTGAAGGAAATGACTTATTACGTGAGTTTATCGAATCAGACGTTATTAAATATGGCGATGAGTTCAAACACAGCATGGAAAAAGGTGGTTGGGATCTTTCTAAAGTAGATGTAAAAGCTTTAGCAGAATCAAAAGCAACTTTAGTGTTTGGTCAAATGAATGAGCCTCCTGGAGCTCGTGCTCGTGTGGCTTTATCAGGATTAACTTTAGCAGAATATTTCCGTGACGGAGATGGTTCTGGTCAAGGAAAAGATATTTTATTTTTCGTAGACAACATTTTCCGTTTCACGCAAGCGGGTGCTGAGGTATCAGCGTTGTTAGGTCGTATGCCTTCAGCGGTAGGTTACCAACCAACACTTTCTACCGAAATGGGTATCATGCAAGAGCGTATCACTTCAACTAAAAAAGGATCTATTACATCGGTACAAGCGGTTTACGTACCTGCCGATGACTTAACCGATCCGGCGCCTGCAACAACATTTGCTCACTTAGATGCAACAACTGTATTAAGTCGTAAAATTGCCGAGTTAGGAATTTATCCAGCGGTGGATCCTTTGGATTCTACTTCACGTATCTTATCTCCAACTGTAATTGGCGAAGCACATTACAATTGTGCTCAACGTGTGAAAAGTATCTTACAACGTTACAAAGAATTACAAGATATCATTGCCATCCTTGGTATGGATGAATTAAGTGAAGATGATAAATTAGTTGTATCACGCGCTCGTCGTGTTCAACGTTTCTTATCTCAACCATTCCACGTTGCTGAGCAATTTACAGGAATTCCAG
>CAYYUS010000507.1:0-2830 GCA_964474925.1 uncultured Akkermansia sp.
AAATGTTGCAGGGAAACTATCTATTGGGAATACCTCTACCCCTGGTGATTACTCCCTCTATGTTGAAAAAGGAATATTGACTGAAAAAGTCCGGGTAGCTATAAAAAGTTCGGCTGATTGGGCAGATTATGTGTTTGAAAAAAATTACAAACTGATGCCACTCAAAGAGTTAGAACAATTCATACGTATTAATAAGCATTTGCCTAACATTCCTTCTTCCGCGGAAGTGCAAATCAAAGGAATCGATTTAGCGGAAATGAATGCCAAACTGTTGGAAAAAGTAGAGGAACTCACTCTTCATGTGATTGAGCAACAAAAACAGATAGATGTTTTAAAACAACAAAACGAATTCATCCTACAAATCAAACATAAAAAATGAACCCCAAAGAAATGCTTTGTTCCGTTTTTTCTCCAAAATCTTGGATGACTCTCTTACTACTTCAAGTTGCATCTCTTTCTCTTGCCCAAAGCAAAATAATAAAGCAGCTTCCAGATACCGGTAACAAAAGATACATCGCCACAAACACGGTAGAACTTCTCCCTGGCTATTATTTTGCGGGAAAAACCAGTTCAACAATGACAGCCAAGATTGGCCGACCGGCCAGTCTAGAATGGGAAATGGAGGAACGCTTTGGTATTGATGGAAATGAAAACAAATTAATCGACCTGCCGAACACACCAAGTTATGCTAACCCTTCCACATTTAAAGTAACCTTCTCTTTTGAACATGTAATGCCCAAACCTTCGGACTTTGGCCTGCTTGCTAACGCGGAGATTTGCAAACCGTCTAGATGCGATTGGTACATAAACAACTCGATTCAAACCGTAAACTCAAGCGACTGGCTTAATCCGTCTTTCCAGTTAAAAGATGAGGTGATCTATTTTATTCATGCCGATTTGGTTTATGAATGCAACGGCATCAAAATCATCTACGAGACCCCAGAGGTAGAAGTCAAGCCCAATGACATCTTAATTGTGGCCCTGGGCGATTCCTACGCGAGCGGAGAGGGAAACCCGGATCAGGTCTATTTCGATGGCAAAGGAGTAATGATTTGGGCAGATGCTGTAACTAACGAAAACACAGGTGCTGTTAATGGATTGCAACCGCAAAGGGTTGCAGACGATCACTTTATTGGACATAGATCCACGACAAACTGGTCAGCCATCGCAGCCGTGCGCTTGGAACGGGAAGACCCGCACACTTCGGTCACCTATATAAATTTGGCTTCAGGAGGTGCTGACATAGAAAATTTGACTGCCATACCGCAACTAAAAGAATCAGGGAAATTTCATCCATATACACAGATAGATGAAGCAAAAAGATTGGTTGGAAATAGAAAAATTGAAGCATTGGCAGTATGCATAGGCGGGAACAACCTTGGCTTTAAATCTGCGATTACCAGTTATTTACTATCAGATTGGGGGCTGTCTGGACCTCTCAATAATCCATTTTTGAATAAAATATCAATAGAAGGAAGTATAAAAACAGGCAAATGGAGTGGGTTGTTAAAAGAGAGAGCTATTATTTACAATATTGTCGATGTATTCAGCGAGGAGGTAAACTGGGAACAGGTGTCCGGGCTTGATAAATTACCTGACCTGTATGACCATTTATCGGATAAAATCAATACCAGTTTGCCAAATGTAGAACGAAAATATTTTATGCAATACCCTGATATTGGAAACGGGTGTTCTGAAATTTTACCTGATATAGTTTTCGGGAAAAAAATCCAAATCACCAAGGATGAACTTGAACATGCCCAAAAGTATTTACTCAAACCATTAAACGACTTGATTTGGAATAAATGTTTGACCCATAACTGGGTTTGTTTAAACCCCGGAGATTGGACCAACCATGGTGCCTGTAAACTATTACATCCACAATTAGGATATACAGCCTCTAAACCTGGTTTTCATCAATTGATAGGAAATGGATTATTTCCTAAACCTGCACAAGGTGAATTTAAATGGGCTAACGATATCGTCGATAGCAAAGCAGCACAAGGCGATAAAAATGGCGCGGCGCATCCAAATGGCTCCGGCCATCTCGCCATGTCAGAATCCTTTTATTCGTATCTAAAATCAAGTATCTCCGCCGTCGGTTCCCCCAATCTTGTAAACGGCGACTTCAATGGTGATAAAAAACCTGATTTGCTCTTCTTTAGCAAAAAAAGTGCTCAAGTACAGCTAACCGCAGATTTTCGACTTGAATGGAGTAGAAATACCTGGCTGCGCACTGATTCTGGCATTGAAAACTTCTGGACGGTTGGAGATTTTAATGGCGATGGCAAAGACGACATTTTGGCCACATATACAGGTGTAGGTGTTCAAGTATTTTTATCAGATGGAATATCATTTCAAAACGCTGGCGTTTGGACAACGGTAGGCTTGGGTAAGGAAAATTTTTGGACGGTTGGCGACTTTGATGGCGATGGCAAGGACGATATTTTGAAAACGGAATCAGGAACCAACGTTCAAGTATTGACGTCAACGGGGTTTTCTTTCAACGCCCCGGTAACCTGGTCAAGTACTATTGGGTTTGGCGAACTTGGGCATTGGATTGCTGGTGATTTTGATGGAGATGGCAAGGATGATGTTTTGAGAAACTACTTGGGTGTTGAGGTGCTCACGTCAACTGGAAGTGCTTTCAAAGCTCCAGTAAAATGGGCCTCTAGCCCAACTTTTAAATCTAAAAATAAGGATTGGGTCGTTGGTTATTTTAATGGAGATAAAAAAGCGGATATAGCACGGATTTCATGCGAGACGGCACCATCAGGCATGGGTTCTTCCTCAAAAAACAACATCGTTGAAGTCGCCTTGTCTTCAGGAA
>CAYYUS010000508.1:0-2828 GCA_964474925.1 uncultured Akkermansia sp.
GGAAGCCATGAGTTTGCTTGAGAATGTTGCCAATAATAAGGGGTTTTACGCCAAAAAAGCTCAAGAAATGATGTCTAAATAGGTCCGGAATAATTTATTATCTTTGAATCCTATTTTGAAAAAGGTAATAGTATATTTTGCGGTTGTTTTTGCTCCTATAATTCATAAGGCGCAAACTCAAAATCTCTATTATAAAACCCTTACCGATTCAATTATCAATACCTTTAGCGTTGATACCAATCATTTAAGCATCAAGCGCACCGATCCAATGATCAAGTACAAAAATTATTTTAATTATGTACTTTGCTTTTATAAAAACTTAGAATATAAAAAGATCAGGATCAAATCGGCAAAAACGCACCACGTGGCCGATGTAAAACCAAAACCAATTGATGTTATTGCTCCGCCCGAAGAAAGAGTTTATACCATTATTTTTAGTTCCGACGCAGGATCGTTGATAGATACTGTAACATTTGAGAAATTAAGTATTGACTCTAAAATTGCATTGATAAGCAAACAAATAAGTTTAGTACAAGAATACAGCACGCTTGGTTTTTTTGAAGTGATAGGGATGCGATTTAAAAAATACTCCCTAAAGCGATCGAAGGAATTAAATAAGGATGTTAACTTGTATAGTATTGAGGCCGGGCTTGGCTATCAGTTAATGACCTATACCAATGAAGTATTCGATAAATTATTTGAAGACAACTGGACCGACAAGCACGCGTATAAAAAACATTATCAAAAGAACATTAATGCTTTAATGGGCGCCGATGCTATTAGTGCTTACATGCATGATTATCCTGTGTATTTGCATAATATTTACAAGTAGTTTCTAGTTTGAAGTTCCTAGTTCTATGCACACAGAACCAGAAACAAGAAACTTCAAACCTGAAACTTAATGTTGCTTAAACACCTTATTCAAATTCTTTAGAAGGAAAAACAAAAGGATGGCTGCGAACATGAGCAAACCAAAATTCAACCAAAAGTAATTTGCTTTATCGTCAAACTTATCCCAGTTCTTAGCAAGTACACCGCTTAATTTATTTCCTAGTGATGTTGCTAAGCTCCAGCCACCCATCATAAGAGCAGTTAAACGTACGGGTGAAAGTTTGGAAACCATAGATAATCCCATAGGGCTCAAACATAATTCACCAATGGTAACTACACCATAACACGCTACCAACCACCAACCACTCGCCTTTTCCATTCCATTTCCTGTCATAGGTATAGCAATAACCATTACCAAACACGATAAAGCACTAATGAGTAAGCCATAGGCAATTTTTGTTGCCGTAGTTGGCTCCTTCCCTCGTTTTCGGAGTATCGAAAAGAAGAAAATAAGTATAGGTGTAAGCACCACCACAAAAAATGGATTGATGGATTGAAACAACTCGGTATTTATTAAATAAAGTTTGCCTCCAGGCGGTGGATATTCTTTTGTGTCCAAATTTTTAAAGTACGGTGGATAATCTTGGCATTTAATAACCTCACCCTTTTCATCCTTTATTCTTCTAAACTGTTCATCAAACTGATCGCGCATTTTATTTTGAGCAATAACCGAATCGTTCAAGTACAAAGTTTTGGTTGTAGGTAAAATTTCTTTAGGCATTTCCCTATCGGTATAATATTCGGCATAGGTAGTTAAAGCAGTTCCGTTTTGTTTAAATACGGCCCAAAATAATATCACAATAAAAAATATGGTGAACATTGTTTTTACATTGGGTTTTTCTTCTTCCTTCAAACTTTTGTATACTGAGTAATAAAAATAGATCACAGGAACGCAGGCTAAAAAGAAAGCATCTGTACTATCACTTCCCATAATGGTTCCGGGGATCATCCATCCTAAAACCCCAAACACTAATGCAACACCCAATACTTTTACAAAACGCATAAGCATTGGTTTATCTTCAGGACTAGGCTCTTTTCTTACGTCCACATGTTTGTAATATTTATTTCCCATCCAAAACGTGATCACGCCAACAAACATTCCAACACCTGCGGCAGTAAATGCGCCTTGCCAACCATATTTGTTTCGCATATAGGCCGCCACAAAGTTGCAAATAAGAGCGCCTGCGTTTATTCCCATGTAAAAAATATTGTAGCCAAGATCCTTTTTTGCTTTGAAACGCGGATCGTTGTATAAATTACCGAGTAGTGTGGAAATGTTAGGTTTAAAAAATCCATTCCCAAATATCATTACAGCCAATGCAGTATAAAACGCCCATTTTTCGTGAACGCCCAGTAAAATATAACCTATGCCCATTAAAATTCCACCGAGTGTAATGGAAAACCGATAACCGAGTTTAAGATCTGCTAATAATCCTCCCATAAAAGGAGTTAAATAAACGAGCGCAATAAATGTTCCAAAGATATCGGCACCTGTTGCATTGTCCCAACCCCATCCTCCTTCGTCGGTAGGCTTGGTCATGTAAAGCATAAAAATGCCTATCATTAAATAATAACCAAAACGTTCCCAAAATTCGGTGAACACCAGGAAAAATAATCCCTCAGGGTATTTGCGTTCTTTGCTCATGTGCTAAAGATAGCAATTTATTGAAATAAAAAATCCCCTCAACATTTCTGCAGAGGGGATCCAATGTTTGTGATATACAAAAATTAGTCCGCTAAAACCATCACCGTATTATGCTTGATCTCGGCAACTCCACCTTTGATAACAAACTCTTTTTTCTCGTTGCTATCTTCAATGATCTGAATTGTTCCGGCTTTTAAAGTACTAACAAATGGCGCGTGATTATTTAATACACCAAAGCTTCCTTCAGTTCCGGGAAATATAGCAGACTTAACGTTTCCGTCGTATAATTTTT
>CAYYUS010000509.1:0-2825 GCA_964474925.1 uncultured Akkermansia sp.
GTGTGAATATGGATGGTACAAGATCCGATTATCATGAAAATGTAAAAAGTGATGGCTTAGGAATTGCTAATGTTTATTTTAAACCAAAAAACAATTTAAAGATCAGTTTATGGAATGCATATTTTCATAATGTAATGAATACAGCTATGATCGAGATCAATACAGACAGATCGCTAAGTGAGAGAACAAAAATTTATCAAGGCCTCATGTTTGTGCATCAGGATGCTATTAATGATGGTGGTAATGCCGATCAACAAAAAACCTATATCAACAAGGGAGCCATATCTAATGTGATAAGTGCTCAAATTGGAATAAAAAATAAACGAAGCAATACATCTTTGAATTATACGCACATAACAGGCGATGGACGTTATTTAATGCCTCGCGAATGGGGTAAAGAACCATTTTATACATTTATGCCGCGCGAGCGAAATGAAGGCATGGGAAATGTGCACGCTCTCATGGTAAAAACTTCACTTAACGCATTCAATAGTAAATTAAAAACAGGTTTGGCGTATGGTTATTATATGTTGCCGGATGTTAGAGATTATCGTTTGAACAAATATGGATTGCCTTCATACCATCAAATGAATTTTGATGTGGGTTATTCGTTCGATAAGTTTTTAAGAGGTTTGGATGTTAAATTTTTAGTAGCGTATAAATTAAAGGAAGGTGAAACTTACAATAATTTAAAGTATGTTTACAATAAGGTAAATATGACAAATCTTAATCTCATCATTGATTTTAAGATCTAAATTTAAATGGTATTACAATGGAAAATGAAAACCCAGTAGAGAACATGTCAGACAACCGTCGCGATTTTTTAAAGAAGTCGGCCTTGGTTGGAATGGGCGTTCTGTTAAGTCCGGTTACAAATGCGGTGGCTTCATCCGAAAGTAAGAATGAAGCGAACATCGATGGAGATAGAGGTAATGCTTCTAAAAAGCAAACTGTAACGATATTGATCACAACCGATATTCATTCGCAGTTAAATACACACGACGAATTTTTTTGGGAGAACAACCAGGCTGTTTATAAAAAGCGAGGAGGAATGGCAGTGTTAAAAACCATGATCGAATCGTTTCGGAAAAAGAATCCTGCTAATACTATACTTTATGATGGAGGTGATTATTTTCACGGACATGCTGTTGCTTCTTTAACCGAAGGAGAAGCGTTGATACCTATTTTTAATAAATTGGGCTATGATCTAATGTTGCCCGGTAATTGGGAAGTGGTTTATAAAAAGAAAAAAATGTTGTACGATATGGGTCACGCAAATGCAGCAAAAATTTGCGCTAACATGTGGCATAAAACCAATGATGCCGACAATGGTGAGTTGGTGTATCCTCCATATTGGATAAAATATATTGCAGGTGTAAAAATTGGGTTTATTGGTTATACGGATCATTTGATACCAAAACGGCAATCGCCTGCTTACAGTGAAGGATTAAGATTTGAACATGCCGAAGTCAATTTGGCTAAGTATGTAAAGTTATTGCGCGAAGTTGAAGGATGTGCCGTTGTAATTGTTGCAACGCATATGGGCTTGGCGCAACAAGTTGGCTTGGCAAATAATCCTGTTTGCGAAGGTGTAGATATGCTTATTGGTGCAGATACGCACGAACGTGTGCGCGAGCCTATTCAAGCTAAATACACAAAAGTAGTTGAGTGTGGTGCATTTGGTTCTTTCTTAGGCAAGTTGGATCTTGAAATTGAAAATGGAAAATTGATCAATACAGCATATCAATTATTGGATGTGGATCCTGCAAAGTATCCGGCCGATAAAGAAATTCAAGTCTTGGTGGATAAAGCGTACGAGCCATTTAAAAAAGATCTGCAAACAGTTATTGGAACAAGTAAAACACCATTGGTTCGCTATTTTGTATTGGAAACACCAATGGATAATTTAATAACAGATGCCATGAGGTGGAAATTCAAACCTGATATTGCTTTGTCAAATGGTTTTCGATTTTGCCAGCCACAAAATGTGGATGCGAAAACGGGATTAGCCAATATTACTAAGGAATTCTTATGGAATATGCTGCCTGTAAATAGTCCCGTGAAAAGTGGAGTAGCAACGGGAAGCCAAATTAAAGATTGGTTGGAGAAGGAATTGCAAAATGCTTTCGCAAAAGAACCATCGAAGCGTTTTGGCGGATGGTTTGTAAGGTTTAGTGGAATGGAGGTTAATTTTACCGTTGGTAATGAATTTGGAAAGAGAGTTAATTCAGTAAAGGTTTCGGGTGTTGATATTGTTGAGAATAAAGAATACAAGTTAGTAGCATGTGAACGTGAAGGTGATCCATTAGACACGCTTTGTCGAATGGAACACGTTAAAGCTGCCAACATAACTGAATTTTCGTTGCACGAGGTTATAACGCAATATTTAAAAGAAAACTCGCCTATTGCCCCAAAAATTGAGGGCAGATCTGTGGCAACCGATGAGCCTAAAACACTTTTAACCCAATTAAAAGGAACTACCTACGAGTTTAGATGATTTGGCATCTAAGTAATTTATAAATATCTTTATGTAGTATGAATAACATAAAAGAGAAATTACAAGGTTTATTGGAACCAAAACTGGTTGACGAGATCGTTAAAGAAGGAAAGATCATGTCGTTTAAAGAAGGAGATGTAATTATTGATTACAATAAAAACATCAAATTCATGCCCCTGATCTTAAGCGGAACAATTCGTGTGATGCGTAAGAATGAAGAAGATCGCGAGATATTATTATATTATTTAAGTTCAAACGAAAGTTGCGCCATGGCATACACGTGTTGTATGGAAGCACGCAAAAGTGAAATTAAAGCAATTGCTGAAGA
>CAYYUS010000510.1:0-2818 GCA_964474925.1 uncultured Akkermansia sp.
GTTGCAGTTCTTTTGGTTTTAACACACCGCAAGAACATCATTCGTTTATTTAAGAATCAGGAATCGAAGATCAATCTTTTCCAAATTCAGAATAAATCCTAATTCTCGCAATAAAACAAGGTTTTTCTTGTTGTTTAATTTACCTTTAGTAACATGTTGTCTTCTCTAATAAAACGATCATTCATTTTGATCACTTTATGTTTTTCTGCGTTTGCTTTCTCGCAAACCGCAGATGACGACTATGTGAATGATAATGCTTTGCGTTATGACGATCACGCTTACAAATCAACTATCAAAACGGTGCAGCTGCATGGAACCCAGTGGGAATTCTCACCGGCATTGATAGAAATGAATACAGGCGAACAATTAGAATTAAGTTTTGATGATCTGGATGGTGATCAAAAGCAATACAGCCTAACGTTTGTGCATTGTAATGCCGATTGGACACCAAGCGACCTAATGACGATGGAATACATGGATGGCTTTAACGACATGAACATCATTAATTTTAGTTTTTCGATGAACACGTTGCAAAAATACACACACTACTCTATTGTATTTCCAACGCAAAGTGTAAAATTTATTAAGAGTGGGAATTATGTATTGTATGTTTATTTAAATGGTGATAAGAAAGATCTGGTGTTGAGCAGACGATTTATGATCTTTGAAAATAAATTGAACATTGCAGCTTCTATCCGACAAACAATAGGTGGAGATGATCAACAGAACAAACAGCAATTAGAGTTCTCGGTAAAATATCCCGGGCTTAATGTCATTAATCCTGCAAAAGATCTAAAAGTATATGTTGGGCAAAATTACCGTTGGGATAATTTAAAAGGCCCCATTGAGCCAAGTTTTTATGCACCAAACGAATTAAATTATAGTATGAACGAAGCCGCTGTATTTAATGGTGGAAATGAATTTAGATTTTTTGATATGCGAAGTTTGCGTGTGCTCTCGGAACGCGTAAAGGATATTTACAAAGATGAAGGAAGTAAAAATCATGTGGTGCTTACACCTGATGAAATGAGAACAACCAAAGCTTATCTTTTTCAGAACGATTTTAATGGAAGTTTTTTAATTAAGAACAGAGATATAAAAGGTAACCAAGACATTGAAGCCGATTATGCCTATGTAGATTTCTTTTTACCGTATCCTAATCCTGAAGCAAAAGGAAATTTTTACATTATGGGTAAGTTAACCGATTGGCGTTTGAACAAAAGTAATAAAATGACCTATAATTACGGACGCTTAGGTTACGAATGCAAATTATATTTAAAACAAGGGTATTATAATTATATATATGTTCTTACAAAAGATGGTGAGAAAGCCGCTGATGAAACACTTACCGAAGGAAACCATTGGGATACGGAGAATGATTATACCATTTTAGTTTATTACCGCCAGGTAGGAATGTACTACGACCAATTGATCGCTATTAAAAAAATGAATTCGCTTAAACGCTGATCACACTCGGGTTAATTCAAAGATAATGTCTTTGTGTTGCGGAAACAATTTACACAACTCATCGCGCTTTGCCATTTCAAAATCCTTAAAGTCAAAACCGGGTGAAACGGTGCAGCCTACAAACGAGAATTCTCCTCCCTTTAAAACTCTTGACCCAAACCAATGCCCTGCTTTTACCATGTATTGATATTGCTGTCCTTTTGTAATATCTCGCCCAACTTCCGTGCGAATTAAATTTCCTTGCAGATCGATCTCAATAACTTCTAATGCATCGCCCTCATAAAAATGCCAAAGTTCATCGCTTTTGATGCGATGCAGTGCGGAAAAATTATCTTTCTCAATTAAAAAATAAATAGCGGTTGAATAATTGCGTTGATGCGGGAATTCTTTTGACGCTGTTTCAATTACATCAACACTGCGATAAGTTTCTTTATAATAACCTCCTTCGGGATGAGGAAGTAATTGGAATTTTGAAATGAGTTCTTTTTTTAACGACATACTTAATTATTCGGCGCGCCCGCCTCTACCCAACACACAATAATATCTTTTTGCGCATCGGTAAGTTTATCATCCTTTGGCATAATGCCACTTATTACGTTATCTTTTATGGCAGCAGCTAGTGCTTTTACTTCAGCATGGTCATCCATATTGGTATGACACTTCTTACATTTACTTTCTATTAACGGAAAAACATCGTTCACAAACGATTTTGTTCCACTACACGTTGGCGTATATGCGTCAGGCTTATCAGTGTCCTTCTTTTTACAAGTTGCAAAAAGTAAGGCAATCGAAAAGCATATAAGGATTGTTTTGTTCATGTTGTATTACCAAATTTACAAAAAGGTTTTGAACTATTTATAACCATATTTTGTCCCGTATGAAATAAAACAAAAAGGCCCGGGAACATCCCAGGCCTATAACTTGTTTCAATCACACTACTAAAAAATATCCTTTTGTTCCAGATAGCATTTATAGTGCGATTGAAGGTTTGCGTTTTAAGACTCTTTACTACTAACACCTTAAAACAATATATGAAAAGAACGAATATCAAAATCAACACCACAAAGATCATCCAACAACATTACCTTTTTATTAAGCCATGTTTATGATTTTTCTAAATCTCACTTTAAAACAAACTCATTTGCAAACTAGGCTCTTCCTTTTTTGGCTTAAATAAACTGCAGTTGTATTCAAATTCTTGGGTGTTGGTAATGAATCTTTTTTTACTAATACTAAATATTTGCTCAATGATCTCCACAAATTTTCCTTCGCCACGCATGCGAACTCCAAATCTGCTATCGTTCACATTGCCTCCGTGCATCGAGCAGATTTGATTCCACACCTTATCAAA
>CAYYUS010000511.1:0-2817 GCA_964474925.1 uncultured Akkermansia sp.
AGCATTTATTAAAATAATGTTCGGATTTTTCGTATTCCTTTAAAGCCGCATATGTATTACCTAAACCATTCAAAGCATATGCTTCCGTTTGTTTGCTTTGCAATTCATTAGCAACCGTAAGGCATCTGGAGTAATACTCCAGCGCTTTTGTATAGTCATTAAGATTCAAATACGTTTCTGCAATACTATCCAATACATTCTTTAAACTCTCTCTAGTATTCTGCTCTAAATTTATTTTCTCGCTCTGCAAAAGCGATACAAGTGCTTTATCGTATTGTTCGATAGCACAATAAACGGCACCAATCCCATTAAGCGCAGCGGCAACTCCCTGATCATTCTTTATTTCAGCAGCAAGATCGTGTCCAGTCTTATAATACTTCATTGCCGTATCATAATCAGACAAAAAATAAAAATTGGTTCCTAGATTAACATATACCGTAGCTTCATTTACTTTATCATTAAGCGTTTTAAAAAGTGAAATGGCTTCGAAGCAATATTGAGCGCCTTTTTCATTTTCGGCCATCCAGATGTAAAGTGTACCTAAGGTTTTTTTTGCATGTGCAATTCCAACCGAATAATTTATCTCCGTTGCTTTTTCTAAAGCGAGCGCAGCAAGTTCCATCGACTTATCATCGTTCTTGCCTTTTACACTCCATGCTTCTTTATTAAGCGCATCGATCTCTTGAAGGGTAATATTGCCTACGGTGGTTTGCATTGGAAATTACAAGGTAATAAATTTTTTGCGCTTTGTCCAATTTTAAATCAATGTATAGTATTGCTTATCAAATGGTTACGCTTATGTTATCGGCTTTCCTTCAAATTCAGTGTTATAACAAATAAAAAAGGCCTTTCATTTGAAAGGCCTTTTAATAATTTATTTTGAATTTTCTTAAGCTTCTACCGCTTCATTCATATACGCTTCAATTGGCGCGCACGAACAAACCAAGTTTCTATCGCCATACGCATTGTCAACTTTACCAACACTTGGCCAAAATTTATTGGCTCTTACCCATGGTAATGGAAACGCAGCTTTTTCGCGACCGTAAGGCTTATTATAATTATCCGATACAATTAATTTTGCTGTATGCGGCGCGTTCTTAATAACGTTATTTGTTTTGTCGGCTTTGCCATCTATTATCTCTTGTATTTCTTTTCTGATAGAGATCATTGCTTCGCAAAAACGATCTAGCTCTTCTTTACTTTCGCTTTCGGTTGGTTCTACCATTAACGTATTTACAACAGGAAAAGCAACTGTTGGCGCATGGAATCCATAATCCATCAAGCGTTTTGCAATATCGGCAACCTCAACGCCACTCGCCATTTTAAAATCGTTGCAATCCAATATCATTTCGTGTGCGCAACGGCCTTTTGTGCCCGTGTAAAGAATTTTATAATGCTCCTTTAAAATATCTTTCATGTAATTCGCATTCAAAATAGCGATTTCGGTTGCAGCTTTTAATCCATCGGTGCCCAACATTTTTACGTAACCGTAACTGATCAACAAGATCAATGCGCTACCAAATGGTGCTGAACTTACGGCATGAATTCCCTTTTCACTGCCGGTATTTACAATTGGATGCGAAGGTAAATACGGTACTAGTTTTTCAACCACACCAATTGGGCCCATGCCAGGTCCGCCACCACCGTGAGGAATAGCAAATGTTTTGTGCAAGTTCAAGTGACAAACATCCGCGCCAATATTTCCAGGTGATGTTAACCCAACTTGCGCATTCATATTTGCACCATCCATATAAACTAATCCACCATTATCATGAATGATCTTTGTGATCTCTGTAATTCCTTCTTCGTAAACACCATGTGTGCTTGGATACGTGATCATGATGCAACTTAATTTATCTTTGTGTTGTTCTGCCTTTGCTTTAAGATCCGCTACATCCACATTTCCCTTATCATCACATTTTACAATGATAATATCCATTCCTGCCATTGCAGCACTCGCCGGATTTGTTCCATGAGCCGATTGTGGAATTAAAGCAACATTACGATGTGCTCCGTTATTTGCAATATGGTATTGACGAATTACCATCAAACCTGCATACTCACCTTGAGCGCCTGAATTTGGTTGGAAACTCATTTTTGCAAAACCTGTGATATTACTCAAGTCCTTATCCAAGGTATTTATCAATTCCAAATATCCTGCTGCTTGATCGATAGGAACAAATGGATGAATATTGGCGAACTCAGGCCATGTCAACGGTAATAACTCTGAAGCTGCATTTAATTTCATGGTACACGATCCTAATGAGATCATTGAATGCACCAAGGAAAGATCCTTATTTTCCAAACGTTTGATATAACGCATCATATCACTTTCGCTATGGAAAGTATTAAATGTAGGATGAGTTAAATAGGCTGACTTACGGTTTAAACTTGAAGAACTAATGATCTTTGAAACACCAACAGTATTAATTGCTTTTGCACCAAATACCGAAAGAATATCATTGATGTCTTCGATCTCAACGGTTTGATCTAAAGAAATACCAACGTGTTTATCATCGATCTTTCTGAAATTAATTCCTTTTGCTTCTGCAGCTGAAAGTATTTTTTTAGCATCACACGCAACTACGATCGTATCAAAATATAATTTGTTGTTGATTGTTAGGCCTGCTTTTTTCAATTCTTCGGCAACAGTATTGGTTGCATTATGAACTCCTTGAGCAATAGCTTTTATGCCTTCTTGTCCGTGATACACTGCATACATACTTGCCATGATAGCCAATAATGCTTGTGCTGTACAAATATTGGATGTTGCTTTATCGCGTTTGATATGTTGTTCGCGTGTTTGCAATGCCATAC
>CAYYUS010000512.1:0-2809 GCA_964474925.1 uncultured Akkermansia sp.
TTGCTTTTTTATTCTTTACCGCGGCCAATTCGTTTATAACCGTTAGCTCTGCTTTGCTTTCTACATTAAAACAAAAAATATCTTTATCTAATGCAAAGTTTATTTCGGCATCGCTCTTCCCTACTCCTGCAAATACAATATCGTTTGGTTTAAAGCCGCATTGATCTGCGCGCTTTACTTCATTTCCACTTACACAATCAGCACCAAACCCAGCCTCTCTAATTAATTCAAGAATTTTAATGTTTGAATTTGCTTTTAAAGCGTAATGAATATGATATTCCTTTGGAGCCGCTTTTTTTACGGCCGCTAATGTTTTTTTAAGCAGATCAATATCGTAAAAGTAAAAAGGAGTTTCTTTTCCGTTAAACTGAGCTATGTGTTGTTTTGTGAACATATCTTCTCAGTTTAATAATTAAAAATTCCTTTGTTCAAAGCCATTAATGCTTCTTTCTTTTTATCGGCGCTTACTAATACCGAAATATTATTGGCACTTCCTCCATAAGACACCATGCGTAATGGAATATCTTTTAATGATTCCATCACTTTAAACCCGTATCCGTGTTTTTCTTTCGATAAATTTCCAACAATACAAATAATGGCCTGATCTTTTTCTACTTCTACAACTGCTATCTCTTTTAATTCTTTCAAGATCTCATTCAGATTTTTATCATTATCAATTGTTAACGATACAGCCACCTCACTTGTGGTGATCATATCAATTGAGGTTTTAAAACGTTCGAAGATCTCAAATACAGCTCGCAAAAAACCGTGCGCTAAAAGCATTCGATCACTTTTAATATTGATGGCGGTAATTCCATCCTTTGCAGCAATAGCCTTTATTCCTTCTTTAGAATCAACATTGGCTATCAATGTTCCTTCAGCTTCGGGTTGCATGGTGTTTTTTAAACGCACCGGAATATTTCGTTTTTGTGCAGGTAATATACAAGTAGGATGCAAAATTTTTGCACCAAAGTATGCCAACTCGGCTGCTTCATCAAAACTCAATTCTTTAATAGGATGTGTTTTATTTACAATGCGCGGATCATTATTATGCATCCCGTCAATATCCGTCCAAATTTGAATTTCTTCACTTCTAATAGCTGCACCAACAATTGACGCTGTATAATCACTTCCACCACGTTTTAAATTATCAATCTCGCCAAAGGCATTGCGACAAATATATCCTTGGGTTATAAATAGGATCGCTTTTGGATATTTTTTTAACTCCGCAATTAAATTTGCTTCCACATAAGCCATATCGGGCTCATCGTTGGCGTCAATGCGCATAAAATTCAAAGCAGGTAATAAAACGGAGTTCACGCCAATTTCTTCCAAATAAAAATGGAACATAGCAGTGCTTAATAATTCTCCTTGCGCTAAAATGGCTTTTTCTTCATTGGCCGTAAACATGTCCAATGTAAAATTCTTGATGTACTCAAAATGATTATGAATAAGATCTTTTGCCTTAGCTAACGATTCAGTTTTAGAATATAATTCCGAAATTTCCTTTTCGTATTTGGTCTTTAATTTTGAAATTAGTTCGTTAGCCAGTACCGTATCTTTAGTGTACAAAGCATTATTTATTTCCACAAGCGAATTTGTAGTTCCGCTCATGGCACTTAATACCACAATTTTTGGGGTAGAATTTACCACCAATTTTGTAAGGTCTTTTATTCGTTGGGCGCTTCCTACGCTGGTACCGCCAAATTTTTGGATCAACATATGCTATAAAATTTCACCCGTTTTTGGGTGGACTAAATTAAACTTTTATTCGGTTTTTAAATGGGTTTTTTATTAAGAAAAGGAGCACATAGCCCCAAGGAACATTACATACGGCTTGGCAGCCATTTATACTTTTTCTTTATAATAAGAGTGATACTCATTTACGCCGGTAAAGTAAAGGAATTTACTTTAAATGGAGAAAACTATTTTTTCAACATTCCCAACCTGATCTGCGTCAAGATGCGCTTAGTATACAAAGGAAAATCCCCATTCATCATCCAATTATAATAGCTGGGCTCTTTTTCAAAGATCTCAATAACGGGCTTGTCTTTATGCTTACCAAAGTTAAATACCTCCTGCCCTTTTTCGTTATAAGTTAAACGTCCGGCGAGGTCAACAAACTTATTTTTCATAGGACTGATCTCGCTCAGTTTGGCTATGTTATTTACAACAGGTTTGTAGGCAACGCCTTTATCATCCACCAGCTCCGTATTTTCATAACGCTCTAATTGCGCTTTAAAGATCTCAAATGTTGCTGTTGTATCTGCTTCGGCAGTGTGTGCATTCTCTAAAGGTTTTCCACAATAAAATTTATAGGCTGCAGTTAAATTGCGAGGTTCCATTACATGGAAAATGTTTTGCACGTCAACTAGTTTTCTATTCTTAAGGTCAAAATCCAATTCTGCCCTTAATAATTCTTCTACCAACATGGGCACATCAAATTTATTGCTGTTATAGCCTGCTAAGTCGGCGTTACCAATAAATTGCATTATTTGCGGACCAATATCCTTCATGGTAGGACATCCAACAATATCCTTATCGTAAATACCATGTAATTTTGATACTTTATCAGGAATTGGCATTTCGGGATTGATCTTCCAGGTTCTAATTTCGGTGGTATTGTCCACGCTTACTTTTAGCATGCAAATTTCTACAATGCGATCCAAACCAATAGTTAGGCCGGTGGCCTCGAGGTCGAAAAATACAATAGGTTTGGTTAGGTTTAAGTTCATTTTTTTTAGTTTCTTTTTATATGGGCGTGCCGGCGAGGCTCACCCCAAATACGCTGGAAGTTCGCTCGCCGTCG
>CAYYUS010000513.1:0-2794 GCA_964474925.1 uncultured Akkermansia sp.
TACAACAAGAGCAAATCAAAACTAAAACCGAACAAAACCCTAAACAAAAGATCTTGATCGTTGCATCAGGAATTGCATTACTGATGGCTTTGGTAGCCATTTTTGTTGTGTATCGCAGTTACAAGCAAAATAAACGTAACGCCAAAGTTCTTGCGGCAAAAAATCATGTGATAGAAGAAAAAAATAAAGAGATAACAGATAGTATCAATTACGCCAAACTTATTCAACAAAGTTTATTGGCTTCAAAAGATATGTTGGACAAAAATTTGGAAAGTTATTTTATTATTTACAAACCAAAAGATATTGTAAGCGGCGATTTTTATTGGGCCAGCGAAACACCAAAAGGATTTTTAGTAGCTTGTGTGGATTGCACAGGCCATGGCGTTCCGGGCGCTTTTATGAGTTTGATAGGAAAAGAGAATTTAGATAAGGCCCTGGCCAAAACCGTTAATCCCGGTGAGATCTTACACGAATTAAACATCAATGTAAAACGTTCTTTAAATCAAAATAATACAAGCGGTAATAAAGACGGCATGGACGCGGCCATTTTGAGAATTGAACGCGATAAGAACGGCAATGCAAAAGTTGCTTATGCGGGAGCTAACAGACCATTATATATTTTAAAGAACGACTTGAGTAGCGTTGAAGAAATAAAAGCAACCAAACAAGCCGTGGGTGGTTTTACCAGCAACGAACAAGTGTTTGAAGAACATATCATCAATGTAAATAAAGGCGATACCTTAATTATAACCACCGATGGTTACGCCGATCAGTTTGGAAGTGAAAGCAATAAAAAATTAACCACCAAACGTTTTAAAGATCTTCTAGTCTCAGTTAAATCAAAAACCGCCGACGAACAAATGAAAACGCTCAATGAATTTTTTACCATTTGGAAAGGAAATCGCGAGCAGTTGGATGATCTGTTGGTGATAGGAATAAACATTTAGTATTTTAAGAGGCAGAAACCGCAAAGGCACCTTTGGCGCACGCAAAGCAGGCGCAAAATTCGCAAAGGATCAACTACCTGCAAAAAAATTAAGAAGGCAAAGAAGCTACGCATTCGCAAAGCGCAAGCCGCACTATCGACTTCCTTCGCGCGACCGAAGGTCGGCGTTTACAGTGAGCTTGTCGAACTGCCTTCTTTAAGTAATGGTGATAAAACTTAGCGTTCTTTGCGCCTTCTTTGCGTCAATGCGAAGCATCTTTGCGGTTTCTGCCTCTAAAGATCAGAAACCTTCAACTCCTCTTTTCTTCTCACACCTTTTTCCGTTTGTTCTAAAGAAATTAATTCAACAGAATTATCGTGTTCAAAAAATAACAACCAATTATTTTTTGCGGCTTCTGCCAAAATAGAAGTCTTTTCTTTTAAAGTTTCCAATGGTCTTACGTCATAGCCCATTATATATGGTAAAGGTAAATGCGCCACACTTGGAATAAGATCAGCCATGTATAAAATAGTTTGTCCGTTATAATTTATTTTTGGTAGCATCATGGCTTCGGTATGGCCGTTCACCTCAACAAAACTCATCGCATCAATTATCTTACTGCTCTCGGTAATAAAATTCAATTGTCCGCTTTCTTGGATCGGTAAAATATTTTCTTTTAAAAAACTTGCTTTCTCTCTTGCGTTCGGGTTCACCGCCCAGTTCCAATGTTTTTCGTTCACATAATACTTTGCATTATTAAATGCGGGAACTAACTTAGTTTTATCATCGCTCCACTTTATGCTTCCTCCGCAATGATCGAAATGTAAATGCGTAAGAACAACATCGGTTACATCATCAAAACTAAATCCATGCTTTGCTAATGATCTTTGTAAGGTATCATCGCCATTCAAAAAATAATAACCAAAAAATTTCGCATCTTGCTTATCGCCCATTCCATTATCCACCAATATCAATCGCTTGCCATCTTCAATTAATAAACAACGCGTGGCCCAATTGCACATATTGTATTCATCAGCAGGATTTAATTTGCTCCAAATACTTTTTGGTACCACGCCAAACATAGCGCCTCCATCGAGTTTAAAATATCCTGCATTTACACTGTATAGTTTCATGATTTCTTATTATTGCATTTTTGCGATCTCTAAAATAACTCTTCCAACTCTATAGTCAGTTTTATATAACCCGCAATTTAATATTTTTCGCTTTGAAATGACCTTTATTTCTTGTTCGGTAAAAAGATCAAGGCCATATAAAAATACGAACATTGCGTCTCGACCTGGTTTTGATCTATAGTTGGTTTTCCCTTTTAATGTGAGATCAACACCGTTATTTCTCACTTTTATAGCTCCTGTAACTCCTGACGGATTACAAGTTTTTATTGAGAATTTACTTCCAACAGGCACATCAATGCTTTCATAGTATTGAGTATTCAAATATCTCAGAGTGTCGTTTAAATAAAAATAATGGTAACGATCTGGCATTTTTGTATGACAAAATACATAAATTCTATTTTTAAAGCGCTTGGTTTCATTTCGCTCATAGATCTTTTTAAAAGCATAAAGTAGCTTAACGGTCATAGCAAAACTACTATCATTAGATCTATAAGAATCAATATAGAAAACATTAGCACCGAGACTCCGAGCTCTTATGCTTATCAGATCAACTAAACCTATATTTCCTGTTGCTTTACTAGACGCTATAGCATTTATAGTAGCTATATATTTGCAACTGACTGTATCCTTAATGTCCTCCAAATATTCTGCTCTCTCTAAAACATAATCATGTTTATAATTCGATTGATGAATGATCTCGGTTTTTTGAGCCGTAACATCCAACACAAAAAAAAT
>CAYYUS010000514.1:0-2793 GCA_964474925.1 uncultured Akkermansia sp.
TAAGAAGCATAAACGATACAAGGCGCCGTATTTTTACGAGCAGGCTCGCACAAGATGTTTGTTTTAGGAAGTTTAGGTAACTGTTCTTTAACTAGCTTTTCGTACGACTGACTGGTTACCACAAATATATTTTCCTTAGGGCAGATCTTTAAAAGCCTGTTAAAGGTTTGTTGGATCAATGTTTGTCCGCTTCCTAATACGTCTAAAAACTGTTTAGGATGCTGAGTGGTGCTCATTGGCCAAAAACGGGTACCAACACCGCCGGCCATGATTATAGCGTAATTATTGCTCATTTAGGGACCGTAAAAGTACGAAAATTGTGGATAAGTAGTAGTAAATTAGTTATATTAAAGTTTATTACGTACATTTGTGGACTGTTCAATAAAAGTTTATCGACGAGTTCTAGTCGGCCATTGTGCGTTAACTGCGGTAAATTTTTTGGTAAGCAGTTAATTATAAATAAAAAATCAGTAAAATGACATTTAAAGAGCTTGGGCTCAATGATGCCCTAATGAAAGCTATTGAGGATCTTGGATTTGAAAATCCAACCCCAATTCAGCTACAAACCATTCCATTATTAACAGGTAAACAAACCGATATAGTGGCTTTGGCCCAAACCGGTACCGGTAAAACGGCCGCTTTTGGATTACCTATTTTAAACACAATTGACCCTAATACGAAGGATACACAAGCCTTGATATTATCGCCAACTCGCGAGTTATGTGTTCAAATAACAAACGACCTAAAAAAATACGCCAAATACATGAAAGGCATAACTGTTACTTCGGTATACGGTGGTGCAAGTATTGTAAATCAAATGCGCGATATTAAGCAAGGAACGCAAATTATTGTTGCAACTCCGGGTCGTTTGGTTGATCTTATTGAGCGCAGAGCCGTAAAATTACAAACCATTAAAACGGTTGTATTAGATGAGGCCGATGAAATGTTGAACATGGGTTTTAAAGATAGCTTAGATGTTATTTTAGAACAAACTCCGGAAGGAAAAAGCACTTGGTTATTTAGTGCAACCATGCCACGTGAAGTAGATCGTATTGCAAAAAACTACATGAGTAACCCGGTTGAAATTAGTTCGGGTAAACGTAATGAAGGTGCAGCAAACATCAGTCACGTATATTATCAAGTAAATTCACGCGATCGTTATTTAGCATTAAAACGTATTGCCGATTTTTATCCTGAGATATTCGGTATTGTATTTTGCCGTACAAAAGCAGAAACGCAAGAAGTTGCCGACTCATTGATAAAAGACGGATACAGTGCCGATGCATTGCATGGTGATCTTTCGCAAGGCCAACGCGACCTAGTAATGAAACGTTTCCGTAACCGTACTTTGCAAATGTTGGTTGCTACCGACGTTGCTGCTCGTGGTATTGATGTGGATTCGGTTACACACGTAATTAATTATAATTTACCTGAGGATATTGAAAGTTATACGCACCGTACCGGAAGAACTGCTCGTGCAGGAAAATCGGGTATTGCTATCGCTATCATCACCGGAAGAGATTCAGGAAGAATTAAAGATATTGAACGCATCATCAACAAAAAGTTTGAGCGTGGTGTTTTACCTGATGGTTTTCAAGTAACAGAAAAACAATTATTTCACTTAGTGAAGAAATTGCATGATGTGGAGGTAAAAGATGAAGAGATCGAAAAGTATCTTCCAAAAGTTTACGAAGAATTAAAGGATCTTTCAAAAGAAGAGATCATCAAGCGTTTTGTTAGCGAAGAGTTTAACCGCTTTTTTGCATATTATCAAAATGCAAGTGATCTTGGTTCGGGTGGAGGAGAAGGTGGAGGTAATTCTAAAACATCAAGGTTCTTTATGAACTTAGGTAGTTTAGATGGCTTTAACCGTAATAGCTTAAAAGATTTCTTAGCTGAGATCTCAAAAGTTCATCCGCGTATGTTATTTAATGTAGATGTAAAAGGCAGTTTCTCTTTCTTTGAAACAGAAAGTAAATATGTTGATACATTCCTTGCAGTAAATAAAGAGAATATCGAATTCAACAACCGTAAAGTTTCTATCGAAGCAAGCGCTAAGCGCATGAATGATGGTGGTGGAGATGGCGAACGCAGAAGTGGCGGCGGTGGCGGCTACAAAGGTAAAAGCGGTGGTGGATTTGACCGTGAGCGTAAAAGCGGCGGTGGAAGCGGTTATGGTGGAAGCAAAGGTAAATTTGGTGGACATCGTGAGCGTAAGAGCGAAGGAGGAAGTGGAAGTGGAGATCGCAAACGTTCGTTTGGAAGATCTGACTCTAACGGAAGTGAGAAACGCACTTTTGGAAAAAGCGAATTCAAAAAGAGATATTAATTAGATCTATAAATTTAAAAAGCCATTTCGAAAGAGATGGCTTTTTTTGTTTGTGATATTTCAATGAGCATTAAAGTAAGGCTCTGCTTGTATTGGGCCTTCAATAATGATCAGTTGCGCATTATTTTCTTTGTCTAACAATTTGAATTTATAGTTCAATTTAATGATGTTGAATAAACTATCGTTAGAAACCAAAACTTTTTCAGAAACATGAAAATCGGGTGTATTCACAATGTTTAATTTTATTCCTTTTTGTTTTAATTTGTACTTATAGAAAAGCAAGGAGCCTTTCCAGCTACTGTTATAAACGGTTAGTTCATTTGGAATTCTTTGTTTTTTTGAACGTTTAAAAATGAAATGCTCACTAGCTTCCAATTTTTTCTCGCTGTTAGGTATAGTATTAGCTTGTGATTGACTGAATATTAACCAATAGGGATAGCAAAAGATCGTGAGTGTTATGATAG
>CAYYUS010000515.1:0-2790 GCA_964474925.1 uncultured Akkermansia sp.
CCGACGATGTTGGAGAATGAAATATTACTATTGAGAAATTCGCCGCTAAAATGGATGAACTTTCGAAATTAGGACAAACAAAATTAAACGAAGATTTTTTAGAGTACGGATTAACCATCACTAAATTCTTAGTTGAGAATGTATCCATGCCTGAGGAATTGAAGAAGGAAATTTTCAATTACTCACGCTTAAATGCAATTGATATGCAAAAGTTAGCGCAATTCAATACAGCAAATGCCATTGGAGATGCTGCAAAAAATCAAGGAATTGGTGGAATGGGCGTAGGAATGGGTGTTGGTATGGGCATGGGCAACATGGTAACAAACATGATGGGTAATTCTATGAACCAAAATAATGTTCCACCGCCGTTAACGCAATTTCATGTGGCTGTAAATGGCGCACAAGCCGGTCCTTTTGGAATTGACCAATTAAAAGCAATGGTTGCCAGCGGACAATTAACCCGCACAACTCAAGTTTGGAAAACCGGAATGGCTGCTTGGGGAACTGCCGAAGGGCAAGCAGAATTGGCTGCTTTGTTTGCTGCTGTGCCACCGCCTTTGGTTTAAAAAGGATTTAGATAAAAATTAACGGAGACCAATTTAGGTCTCCGTTTTGTTTTTACAATGGGATGAACTATATTTACTACTCATCTAAAAAAAATATTAAGAATGAAAAAAATCTACTTTCTACTTTTATTCGTTTGTTTAAGCATTGGCAGTATATCTGCGCAATTTGCTGCTTCAAATTTTTCGTTATTAAGTACCATTAGTCCTCAAGCGGGTGCCGGTATAAAATACTCAGGTTGTTGGGGCTGGACAGATACACTCAATAAAAAAGAGTATGGTATTGCAGGTTCTACAACGGGTACCTATTTTATTGATATTACCAATCCATATACTCCTACTGTTTCTGCTTATTATCCTGCAACGGCTAGTCCTGGAAACTGGCGCGAAATGAAGACCTATAAAAATTACTGTTATGTTGTAAATGATAATGGAAGCGGAACAACAGGTTTACAGATCTTTGATTTGAGTACTTTACCGGCAACAGTTACTTTGGTAAGTCAAAACATGGATCTTTTAAGAAGAGGTCATGCCATGTGGATCGATGGTGATAAAATGTATGTTTCAAGTGTAACATACAGTAATAATACCTACAGTTCTCTTAATGTGTATAGTTTGGCAACACCAACAGCTCCGGTTCTTTTACGTCGTTTAAATCAAGATTATCCTGCTATAACACAGGTTCACGATACTTTTACTCGAAACGATACAGCGTTTGTTTCGGCTGCATATCAAGGACTTTACGTTTATAAATTTACTGCTGCAAATACATTTACACAATTAGGATCATTAACTACTTATCCTGGTTCGGGTTATAATCATGCAACTGCTATTACTCCTAATGGACAAAACTTGGTGATGTTAGATGAAGTACCGGTGAGCTTACCAATAAAAGTGTTAGACGTTACCAATTTGGCCAATATTGTAGTTACATCCACTGCAAATCAATATCCACAATCTACGCCACACAATCCTTTTATGGTAACCAACCAATACTGTTTCGTTAGTGCATACCAAGATGGTACTCAGCTTTGGGATATTTCTAATCCGGCTGCTCCATTTTTAGCAGGGTATTTTGATACGTATCCGGCTGCAGGTGGTAATAATAACACTTGGCCTGGAGGTGGAGATTATAATGGTCAATGGGGTTTGTATCCTTGGTTTGAAAGTAAGAATATCTTTGCTTTAGATAGAAATAATGGGGCATTTGTGATCAATACGCACTTGTATTCTAACCCGGAGATCAATGTTATTGGTAATTCGGTAAATATTCCCGACGGATCAGTTTCAACAGCAACAACCAACAATACGGATTTTGGATCGGTGATCATTACGGCAAGTGCCACCAATAATTTTATAGTTCAAAATACAGGTTTAGCAAGCTTGAATGTTTCTTCGATCACTATTACAGGGGCAGACGCTTCTCTGTTTTCTATTGTTGGTCCATCAACGCCATTTACTGTATCTCCATCAGGAGCTCAGATCTTAAGTGTGCAATTTGCACCATTAACTGTGGGAACTAAAACAGCACTGATCCATTTATTTAGTAACGACTATAGTGAAAGCAGTTATGATTTTGTGGTTTCAGGAACGGCAGCACTAAATGTTGGGCTTAAGGAGCAAAGTGCTATCAACTTTGACCTTGTAGTTTATCCAAATCCTGCTTCTGATCATTTAACGGTAAAGTATAACGACTTGAAAGCTGAAGATGCAACATTGAAGTTGATCAATAGTTTAGGACAAGTTGTGATCGAAGAAAGTTTAAGTAAAGATTGTTGCAGTAAGGATCTAAATATTCAAGGATTGCCCAAAGGAATTTATTTACTGCAAGTAAAAGGTAAAACCTTAAGTGAGGTAAAGAAAGTGATGATATACTAAAATAAAATTGATTCAATAAGAAGCCGCTGAAACACAGCGGCTTTTTTATTTATCTTTTTTTGATCTGTAATACATAAAGCCTATAAAAGCTGCGGCCAACAAACCTGTTGCTATAGCACCTTGACCTGTAATTATAAATTTATTATGCCTCCAACTAGTCCACGGTCTGTATCTATAAAAAGAACTTTCTCCACTTTGGTTGGTGTAGATCATAATAATCCCGCAGATTATAATTATGAGACAAAGTGCTAATGGAATTAGATAATGATGATAAAACTTAACGTCAACTTTTTTCTTTTGCTTTCTTGACATTTCAGTGAGATTAGATCTTCACCCCAATGATCAATAT
>CAYYUS010000516.1:0-2786 GCA_964474925.1 uncultured Akkermansia sp.
CCAGGCAGATCCAAATTATACGCCTGAGCTTATTTATATCTCATTTGCACTATCTGACGAATACATGTACTATTAATTTTAACCTTCAACACAAACCATAAATGAAAAGAAGAGATTTTTTAAAGAAGGCATCGTTAGCAGCCGCAGGCTCTATAGTTGCTCCTTACATTTTGCCTTCGGGTAGATTGTTCGCCGGAAATAATGTTCAGGCGGCGCAACACGTGGTGTTGGTAATGTTTGCCGGAGGTGTTCGTCACCAAGAAGCAGCACTACAAGGTTATTTACAATTAGGTCAAGGCACAAAGATCACATCGTTAAATACACCGGCTAATGCAGGTAATATTATGCCAAGTTTATTTAATGGTTTAGCGCCTAACGGAAGTTTAACACCTATTGTTTACGGAACAGGAACAACAGGAGCTACTCCAATTGCACCAGTTATTTCGGGCGCAAACTCCATACAATCATTAGGTACTACTTTTAAAGAAGTACGTTGTATCACCGCAGGACACTATGACGGATGGACAGCCTTATTGCAAGGAAATCGAATTGCCTCACAAGGATTGAAACAAAAACCGGTTTACCCAACAATTTTTGAATACGTAAGAAGAGAAATGGGTTTACCTGCAACTAAAGTTTGGTTTGTAGGAAATGGTATTGGAGCATCACTTCCTTTATTGAATTATAGCGAGCATCCAAATTATGGTGCAAAATATGGCGCTAACTTTTTTGCTCCCCTAACAACTTTTGGAACACCGGGACAAGCTTGGTACGAAGATGCAAAAGCCTATGACCCTACAACAGAACTAACTCCAATGTATGCGATGAAATCTTTCTTAGATAAAAATTTCGCGAACATAGGAAAACCGCTTCCTGATTTAAAGAATACAGAAGCTGAAAAATATGATATTCATAATTTCATGAAACAAATGTTCACCAAAACGCATAATAATTCAGTGGCTGCGCCTCCGGGTGCTAGCAATGGAGATGCGCGTAACATTGGCTATTGTGCTGAGTTAATGAAATACTTTAAACCAACATTAACTGTGGTTAATTTAAGCGCTGTGGATTCTTGTCACCAAAATTATACCGGCTACTTACAAGCTTTACATCAAGCCGATCACTCTGTTGGTTGGTTATGGAATTATATTCAAACACAAATTCCTGAAATGGCTAACAATACGGTGATGATCGTTGCTCCAGAATGCGGAAGGGATCTAAATCCAAATCCAATTAAGGACAATAATAATTATTTTGCTTACGACCATTCTGATGCAAACTCTTTAAGAACATTTACGTCTATTATTGGTGGCACCACTCCTGCCGGACTGGTAAAAGGAGATGCGAGCACTCCAATTGGTTTGAACACGAACGTTGTTCCAACCATCGCCGAAGTTCTTGGAATTAAAAATCAAGTTACAAGTGCAGGCTTCTTGGCTCCGGGAACTCAATCATTCTACGATCTAATGTCATAATTAAAAAAAATGAAAAAGTATTATATCAATAGTTTCTTATTTGCATCGCTCTTTGTGGTGATGCTGATCTCTTGTAAAAAAGATGAAGCTGTACCTCCTAATCCGTTTGATGACGAGTCGTTGAACGCACCTGATCCAACTCCTTCAGGTTATAATCCTTCACCAACATCATTTGAGTATATATATGATAAAGTACTAACCAAAACATGTAATAACTCTGGCTGTCATGATGGAACCTTTGAGCCCGATTATAGAAATATAAGTAGCGCTTATAATTCAATGGTGTATGCACCAATAACTAACAACCCAAACACCAGCGTATACAACTACCGTGTTCAACCAGGCGACGCCTCTAAATCAGTTATTATTTCTAGGCTTACGCAAATTCCAGGTAAAAATTTGGCTACAGCTTTAACTTTTGGTCAAGGTAGAATGCCATGGAACGATACAACGTGGAAATTTACAGGTTCTAACGCAACTTATATTCAAAACATTACTGATTGGATAAATGCAGGTGCAAAAGACGTATTTGGAAATCCTCCTGTGCAAGGAAATAAAAATCCAAACACTATGGGTTTACAGATCACAAATACAGGTAATGCAACAGCGCTTCCACGACCAAAATATATTAGCCTTTCAAAAAACAATGGACCGGTTGATATCTGGTGTTACATAGTTGACGACAATACGCTTCCACAAAACATGGTAAGTGCTGAAATTAAATTCTCGTTAAATCGTTTTGATTTTTCTAGTGCTGTAACTCAAACATTAAACTTTACAAGTAGTGGAAATAGTTATCTTGATATGCCATTGGACAATACCGTTCAATATAATTATAAGCTCACTAATTTTAATTTAAATACTGTGCTTAACGATACCGGATACATTTTTATAAGAACATATATCCGTGATACCGATCATGCAACTCCTGCCGAAACACCAAATAACGGCTCGTTGTATTATACAGATTATTTCATTTTAAAAATAACACCGTAATATGAAAGCAATTATTTCAACTTTGGCAATTGCAGCACTAATTACGGCTTGCAAAAAGAAAGAAGAACCGGCACCTGATCCTATTCCAAGCATCGAGATCGTGAGTATATCACCATCCACTGTTAAAGAATTTCAGGATTCTGTAATTATCAAAATAAAATATAAAGACGCTAATGGTGATCTTGGCGATCAATCGCCCGATGAGCATTCGCTTTATGTAAAAGATAGTCGTTTGCCAAATCCTGACACCTATCACGTTAAGCCATTAGCGCCAATTACAAGTGATAACATTCCTATTGAAGGCGAGCTTACCGT
>CAYYUS010000517.1:0-2781 GCA_964474925.1 uncultured Akkermansia sp.
TCCATAGAAGTAACAGTGTAAACAACATCAAACTGATTGACTATTGCACTGTAATTCCATTCCACAACTCTGAATGAATAAATAGTCCCAACTGGGATATCTAAATCTTCGGTTGCAAAAACCATGGCATATTCAGTGTAATTCCAATCAGGATTTAAATGAATAGTTCCTACATATTGTACATCATCTCTTGGAACGGTGGTGTTAAAAATCAATTTCTTTTTAAAATCCTCATTATTAATCAGCAAAGATTTTAAAGCTATGCCAAAGTTTTTTAATATTTTATCCAAGACACTAAGCACATAAAACATTGGGATGGCAATTTCTTCGCCCAAAGCATCTTCAGTATTACCATTTTGCCAATTCACTAAGATAAATGTGCTTTCATTGGCTTGGGTGCCGTATTTCTCAATATTTTCTTTATTGTAATTGTAAAACTGCGGAAAAGCATAATCCACTTCAGGATATACTTTTGCTCGGTCTGCATTCCTGCTCCCAAAATCTGCAATATCCACATACACCCCCAAGTCCAATTCATCGATATACAAATCAGTATTGAACGAATCCGTGTTACGGCTGATGGAAATATTGATCATGGTCTCGTCCCAATCCAGTACATTTATCTGACCTTTATAAAACTCGTTACCAAATATGTTTACCGTTGCCCCTATTTTAATGGCATCCAATTGAGCTTCTATCAGGTCAGGGAAATTCAGCACTTCGCTGTTGGCTTCCCTGTTTATCGAAAATGGATATGAGAATTTGCCACGCAGCTGCACATCTTTTTCAAAAAACATGTTTTCGCGCACCCATTCTATTTGTGTGTTAGCTTCCAGTATCAACTTATTGCCGTTGTCTAATATGATGTCTATGACCATTCGAAATGTGATAATTTAAATTCAAAGTTTAATCCAAATATATTGTTTGTGTCCGCAGGCCATTCGCCAATGCTTTCTTTTACAATATTTACTTTTATCGGTTCAGTATAACCAGGTAAGTGTGCCGCATCTGGGAGCCATCGCACATGGTTACTTTGCAGCATTATGCGGATGTGTTCCATTTCCTCCTTATAGCGTTTCCACCCTGTGTTGGCTGCAAATGACTTCCTCAATTGGCTATCTACAGTGTCAATATTACCCTCAGTGTAGTCTGTTACCACAGCTTTTTGCAACTCCACTCCACCAAACTCAGGCGTTTCCATAAATGTACCCGTCATCCATATTGTATCTATACCTCCAAATGGATTGTGACAGAAAAAGTAGTTGTTGTAAACATTGTAGCGTGTGTCTACTTCGAACATAAACTTTTCAGAAATTCTATTGCTCGAACCATCTTCCAACCACACTTCATATTTCATAGCATCTTTGGTAGAGGTAATAAGCGAATCCAAATTAAGGTCATTGTACCCAACACTGTAACCATATATGACTTCGGCAGGGAGTGCAGCTCCATTTATAGGACCATTAAAGTTAGCATTAGTGCCATCATCAAAATACAATGTGCCTTTTACATGAACAGGGGATGAAGTATTTAAATAATGATACAGGTAAGTAGGACAAGCTTTGTTTACTACTTTTTTGCCACTTACTTGAGTGGTTAAAAATTTATTGGTACCAGCATCAATGTAATCATCGTAAAAATTATTATTTGGCACACCTAAATAATGTAAACCCCCTAATATTACCTTTTTATAAGGCTCAGTTCCTACCGTTTCAGGGTCGGTAATATTGTGTGCAACTAAAGCAGGATTGCCATACATTTCCCCACAATTTAAGTAAAAGTATCTCATTACATTTGGGCACGGGTAAATATCATCTACCAATACCCTAGGGAAATTGGGTTGCAGCTTGTTCCATTTACGAAACAAAGAAGCAAGGTCAAAGTTAATAATACCTTCTGGCGTAGAATGCCCCTCAAGAGTTGCTATTTTATTATTGTATTCTCTTGATCCTGCTTTGTTCACTTGCTCATACACATCCAAAAAAGCTTTGTATCCACCTCTGTATTGTCTTGCCACATACGCAGTAGTAATGGTGGTTTCTACTTTAGCGGTGTCAAAACTACTGGAGCTTAATAATCTGAATTCCTGAGGGCGGTCTCTTTGGGTGAATACATATTCTTTACCAAAGGTACCCGAACCTACAATAGTTGTAACAGTCATTACAAAGTATGTACTAAGGTAGTAATTAGCACGCAATGCCGCTTCCACATCATCATACGAAGCATTAACGGCAGTATCGTACAAAGGCAATTGTAAGCCACTATCATCGGGAGTAGTTTTGAAGGTTAATGTAATGGTAAAATCATTGAAAGTCAAAGTGATTTCATCATTATTAGCAGGGTTCCCTCCTGTTTCCTTTAAGTAAATTTTAAAGACTTGTTTAGTGCCATTTACGGTTAAGTATTTATCCGTTTGTAAGTCGTAATAAATAGGATTGTGGCTTAGTATTACTGGCTGTAATGGGGCTCTACTTATAGTCATATTGTTAAATCTTCAAATTTTAGGGTGTTAAAGCAAAAAGGCACTGTTACATAGTAACTGAAATCAAATCGCCATCCATACAAGTTTTTACCTGCTATGTATAAGCTCTCATCCGTTACTTCGGTTACCTTGCCCTCGGTAGGGTTGTTTTTAAAATATTGAATCAGCACATTTACACAGTCAGTACCTGTTTGGTAACAAATATCTTTTACTTGGTCTTTATTGTCCGCTGTGTTTTGTTCGGGGCGCATTAGTATAGCTATGGAGCCTATCAGATTTTTTCTGCCAGCTTTTATTTC
>CAYYUS010000518.1:0-2780 GCA_964474925.1 uncultured Akkermansia sp.
ATTTACCATTATAGATCTTAACATTAAATACCCTGATATCAGTAGTTGGGTTGTTTGAAATAGTTTTAACTACAATGCTATCACATTGGTAACTGATTAATTTACTTGGATCAACATTCGCGGCCTTGTATCCTGTTAAAGTGAATGTCATTGAACTTCCTGCGGTTTTAACTCTTTTGTAAAGCTTTACAAAAATAACACCCTGACGAATTTTACCGTCTGGAATTGGGGTACAACTTGCACTATTAATAGTCATTGAAAATACCGGAGGGCTATTTAAATTCACAAATGTGGTATCTCCAGAAATGTAATGTAAAGAATCGCAAGGTGAGGGTAATACAGAAGACCTGTTTGCATCCGCCCCAGTTCCCTTTGTTTTAATAGCAACACTATTTACAGCAGGAACCATGCTCATGAATTCTTGCTCGGCAACGGCGTTATCTACTACTGATTGAGTTTCGTTATCAACTTCAACTGTTTCTTTTTTGTGACAAGAAGTTAGTGTAATAGTTGCTGCAACCATTACAGGTAATATGAATTTAAATGTTCTCATGTTTTTATTAATTTGATGGTTATAAAACTAAAAGGTTTAAAACCACCTGATTTATACACAAAAATAGTACTTTTTTCTTATAAAGCAACACCTACAACTAAAACGTCATCTATCTGCTCGTGATCTTTTCTCCAACCTTCAAAAGCCGCATTTAACAATTCGCGCTGAGCGTCCATATCCTTTAAATGGATCTCCATTAAAAGGTCGTGATACCTGCGCACCATGAATTTTTTTCCATTATCACCTCCAAATTGATCGGCATAACCGTCTGAGGATAAATAGGCCATGGAAGGTTTATTTAACTCGATCGTTTTTGTGGTGAACTCACGCTTAATGTCAAATTGAGAGCCCCCTATTGGATATTTATTTCCGTCGATCTTAGAAAACTCACCATCATTAGAAATGATGATCAAAGGCCTGTTTGCTCCTGCCCATGTGGCTGTTTTTTTGTTGTTATTTAAAGCTATAATGGAAACGTCCATACCATCGTTGGTATTTATTTCATTATTACCTTGTCTCAGCGACTCCTGAACTCCTTTGTGCAAACTATTTAAAATATCTCCCGGATCAGTAATTCCCTTTTCTTGAATGATCTGATGCATGAGGTTGTGACCGATCATACTCATAAAAGCTCCTGGTACACCGTGACCTGTGCAATCTACCACTGCAAATATCTTCCAGCCATTTTTTTCGCCAAACCAATAAAAATCGCCGCTCACAATATCTTTAGGTTTGTAAAGAATAAAAGCTCTTTCCAATTTTGAGAAAATATAATCCTTTGAAGGTAAAATTGCTTCTTGTATACGTTTTGCATACTCTATACTGCTTGTGATATCACGATTTTTTTCGGCCAATTCGCGCGTACGTTCAGCTACTTTATTCTCTAGGATCTTATTCTCTTCCTTTATCTTTTTGGTACGCCATTGTGTATAGAACACAACTAACCCTGTGCCAACAATAACAACAATGATATAGAACCAAGTTGTTTTCCAAAATGGGGGGACTATGGTAATAATAAGTTCATAAGGATTTTCGTTCCAAACACCATCGCTATTACTTGCTTTTATTTTTAGAGTGTAAGTTCCGCCGGGTAATTCTGTGTAAGAAATATAACGAACGCTACTTGGCTCCGACCAATCATTATCATATCCTTCGAGTTTATATTTAAAAAGATTCTTTTCAGGGTCGATAAAATCAAGAGCAACCACTTCTAATTGAAAATAATTCTCGCGCCAACTCAGTTTAATGTGTTTTTTGTAGATCAAATTTGTATCAATTGGTATGTCTTTACCCGAGCGCTTATAAGACACAACATAAACCGGAGGCACATGTAAATTATCCTTGATCTGGCTTGGTCTAAATATATTATACCCATTGGTACCACCAAACAATATGTTACCTTTTGCAGAAGCACCGGCAGCGCCAATGTTATGTTCTGTATTTGTAAGCCCATCCTTTAATGTATAATTCTTAAAGAATGGTTTATTAGACTCGGTTGGATTGAAAGATGTGATACCCTTATTGGTGCTCATCCAAAAACGTCCGGTACTGTCCTTTAAAATAGAATAAATAAAAGTATTTGCTAAGCCATCACCTTCATAAAAGTTACTGAAGGTCTTTCCATCATAGCGCGACAAACCGCTGTTAGTACCAAACCAAATATTGCCATTGTTATCTTGGTTCATACTATACACAACATCTGCCGGAAGACTTGGTTCTTTTAAATTGGTAACATGATGTTTTATGATCTTAAATTTTCCGCCTGTCTTTGAAAAATTCTCAATGTTGTAAGCTCCTCCTCCATCTGTTAAGACCCATATGGTATTGTTTTTATCTAGAAATAAGTTTGTTAGATTTGGATTTTTTAAGCCGTCGGCACTCGAATATTGTCTTACTTCATTGGTCTTAAGATCGATCTTGAACAAGCCATCTCCAAAACCGGCAACCAAAAGATAATCGTCAACTCTAATGATGGAGAGAACTGTACCACCATTGGTGTTGGTTAAGAACTCTGTTACTTTGCCCGTTGAAGCATCATATCTTTTTATTGCATCTCCGTAGGTTCCAAACCAATATATGTTATTCGATTCCTGATACAAACACAAGGCATCAAAATTCCCTACAATATTTTTGAATGACTTAAATTCATTTTGCTTAGCCGGCAACATTTTTAATTCTCTATCACCGCACAGCCTGTAATGTCAGCATCAGCGACAACAACGACAGT
>CAYYUS010000519.1:0-2778 GCA_964474925.1 uncultured Akkermansia sp.
ATCTTTAAGATCTAATAATAAAATCACTTAGAGGTATTAGCGAAATAAATTTCTAAATTCCACATAATTCTTTTCTATTTGCGAATCTTCAAATTCAAACACGCACTCATCAACCCATTTTGTATACATTGGTTTTGCAACTTCCCAAGCATCATCTTGTGTTCTAATGGTCATTTGTGTTTCAAGATACTTTGCAAATTCATTTTGAGTGTATGATCTGCCTCCAATACTGAACATTTCTTTATTACCTAATGCTTGGGCGCGCTTGGCTGTCCATGTTGATTGAAGATAAGTGGAGTCAATGATAGTTTTAAACTCATCGCGCGCTTTTAAATTCTCTTTAAAACCATTGTTCTTTTTTACGCGCGCTATTAATGCAACTTTTCCCATTTGTGAACGCGTATCGCGACTAACTTTTGCTTTCAATTCGTTTTTCATTTCGGCAAAAGGAGGAAGTGCTTTTTTATCAATACGCTTTATAATGTGCCAACCGTATTGTGTTTCTACGGGCTCGCTTATATCACCATTGTTTTTTAAACCAAATGCAACATCCTCAAATGATTTTGGGAAACGCCCACTTTTAAATGGTTGTAGTTGCCCGCCTTGATCACTGGTTTGTTTATCATCGCTGAACTGGCGTGCTACATCTTCAAATTTTTCTCCGGCTTTTACTTTATCATATAATTCTTTGGCTTTTGCTTTTGAATTTGCTTTGTCCTGCTCTGTGCCGCCTTTAGGGATCTTAACCATAATGTGCGATACAAGGATCTCACCTCTGCTATTACGTTTTTCGTAAACTTTTAAAATATGATATCCAAATCTGCTTTTTACAATGGTGCTTACCTCGCCAACTTTTGTGTTGTAGGCGCCACACTCAAACGGATAAACCATGTCCATAGAAGTAAAATAGCCAAGGTCTCCTCTGTTATCAGCCACCGAAGCATCATCACTGGTTACAGGCGCCAGGGCAGCAAATCTATCCGGGTTCTTGGTAACATTAGTAGCAAGATTCTTAATAGCGTTTATTTTTATTTTGTAAATAGTACTGTCCTTTCTTCTAAATAACGAAAGTGTCTCTGTCGTATTCTTAAGCAATTTATCGTACTCGGCAATTTGGGCGTTAGTTGGTAGTTTACCAAGGATAGCGTTTCTGATGAGGTTGGCACGCGTCCAAGCTTCTAATGTATCTTTTGGTAAATACGATTCATCGCAGCGAATTAAAATATGACTCGCTTTAACTTCTATTTTTAAACGCTCGTAAGCTTCCGTTAATAAATTCTCGTTGGTGTTCTTATCAGTTAAATAAGGAGCTGCCAATTGTTTTCGGTAGCCATTCAATTCATTTTTAAACGAGATCAAGGTATCAAGGCCCATACCTTCGGCTTCCAACACTTTCATTTTAAAAAGAGTGTATAGATCAGCATATTCTTTTACTGATTTTGCATCTGTTTTTTCTTTATTGTTGTTCTTATTAAAAACAGCTTCAAACTCTGATTTGGTAACAGGCTTGTCATTAATGGTCATTACAACCGGATCTTGGGCTTTAACAGCAAGGCTTAGAACACATAAAAAGCTCAGGCTTAACACATTTTTTTTCATCATAATGGGTGCAAATTTATTCAATTTATTTGATGGAGGTATTTATTTTAAAAGTTCTTCTAGTTTTTGGTCGAGGGCTTGTCCTCTGAGGTTTTTTGCAATTATTTTCCCTTCTTTATCTAATAATAAATTGGAAGGAATTCCGGTGATACCAAACAGTCGGGCGGTTTCGTTACCCCATCCTTTTAGATCACTTACTTGCGTCCAGGTTAATCCGTCTTTTTCAATGGCACCTATCCATCGCGATTTATCCTGATCATAAGAAACACCTAATACAGTAAACCCTTTACTTTTATATTTATTGTATGCCGAAACAACATTTGGATTTTCGGCACGGCATGGGCCACACCAGCTTGCCCAAAAATCAACAAGTACAAATTGTCCGCGCAAACTAGATAATTTTACCGGCTTATCATTCACGTCATTTTGAGTGAAATCGGTTGCTAAATTTCCAATGGTGGAGCCCTTTAATAATTCAATGCGCTCGGTGGCAAGCTTTCCAAATTTTGTTGCCAAAAATGTTTTGTCCAAATAAGAAGCAGCTTCAACAGAATTCTCAATCGGAATATTTGGATTATTAAGATCGCGATAAATGATCCATCCGCTTATAGCAGATTTTGGATGAGCTTTCACAAATCCTTTTAATGAAGTAATATACTCTTGATTTAACTCTTGGTACTTACCATTAACTGCTGTAGCAACATCCATTCTTCCTTCTGCTTGCGCCTTGTTGAATTCTTCTTGCAAGCCCATTTGATTTTGAATAAATGTATTCATCAAGGCTTGATAATCCATTTGATCTTTCTGCGTTTGTCCGCCAACTGCACTAGAAGCAAAAAGCGAATCGCCTTTTAATTTAACGCTGATCTTTCCCGGATCAACAAAGAAAATATAATTGGGTTGGTATTGGATATTATTCTCAGAGTTGAACCAATACATGTTGGGCTCTTCACTTTTTCCGGTAAAAGTGAATTTGCCACCTTTTACTTTTATAGAATCAGTAAAATCTTTATTATCCCATTTGTGATGAAGATAAATATAGGTTTTAGAATATTTTGTTACTTCTCCATTGATGGTAAAAGTAAATGGTTTTTGAGCGCTGATCAAAAATGAACAAAGCACTAAACTTGATAAAATGAGGTGTCGCATAGCTTAATTTACTAGGTGAACAAATTTAGC
>CAYYUS010000520.1:0-2777 GCA_964474925.1 uncultured Akkermansia sp.
CAAAATAATCCATTACACCTCCATATACACTTTGGAAACCATTACCAATAATAGGAAATGTGTCGGATCTGGTAACTCCAAAAATAGCCACTTCATTACCCTGTATGAAACAATTAGTTATCATATCCTCAGAGTTACCACCAATATAAGTTGAGAATCTTTTTGCAGTACCAAATGCATTGAACTTTGAGAGTGCGCAATCAGTATAAGAACCATAGATCGTTGTTTGAATCGCTCCGGGAGTAATAGGATATCTCCTTGTCATATCATAACTATACAGAAAAATATTACCGTCGGCATCAGGCGTCACACCCAAACCAAAACTCACAGATTCTGTTCCGCTATAGGAAGAAACAACAACAACAGGATCAATAACCAATTCGTAATTTGAATCGAAAGAACCTACATCGAATGTTACTTCATTCTTATTCAAAACGTAATTACATTCTACCTTTATTTTTTTTCCGTTGATGACTTGGTACGCTTCAGGAATATTCTCAACAACATCATCAATAGAAGTTTGAACAATAAGTTTATTGCTAGATAAAAAAACTCCCTTCACATATTGATAGTTCAATTTTATATCCGAAACTGAACCTCCAGGTTTTATGATAAGGTCGTATTCAAAATTTCCTTCACCATGAAATCTCGCATCTATATTCGCGTAAATATTTGTGTACAAAACTTCGCCAAATGCCCTTACCTTACTTGCCCACTGCGAAGGATCATTTCCTAGGAAATAATTATAATATTCGATTTGTTTTTTTGTAGTGCTGAAATTTTTAAACTGAGCATTAACAAACTCCACCTTGTATACATGACCGTGAACAATATCATCTGTTAATTTTTGATCTTTTTCACTCAAAAATTTTGCATCATGTGCTTTTTTTAGATCGGCATATTTGAATAGTTTCCAGGTAAGCCCTTTTTCTTCTATAAACACCTGACCGGTTGCCACATCGGCCGAAAAACCAACCTTATTTGGCCATTGACCCTTGTTTTCTTTAAAAGTAATTCCTGATCCTTTGGAGGCAAAGGTGTATAAGTTTAGAATGAGAAAAAACAGAGTAATGATGCGACTCATATCTCAAATATACGATTTGCAATGGAAACTTCATAGACCACCTTATATCTGGCAGCGTTTTATGAGTACTTGGACATTGACCTTACTTAACCCTTATCCCCTGCGAATTAGCAATGCACTCGTTGCAATACTTTTTACCATCACAACCAATTACACCCGGGCAATCTTGTATGCAACTGATAGTTTCGTATTGCTTCTTAAGATCAGCATCGTAACAATCGGCTTCTTTCTTTTTGCAGGAAATTGTAATTGCTATTACAAAAGCCATAAATAAAAGATCTTTCATATATAAATAACGCCTACGTAAATTAATTATTGCTTAATTTTAACCTGTGGCAAAAGCTGTTTTTAATAAAAAGGTGATCATTCAAAAATACCCTGGCAAAGGCGGTTGGTGCTACGTGGTGGTTAGTGGTGTCCCCGCCAATAAAAAACGGAAGTTTGGTTTTGTAAGGGTAAGTGGAACTATTGATAATTACCAATTGGAAAAGTACAACCTCATGCCAATGAAAGCCGGCACCCTCTTTTTACCAATTAAAGCAGCAATAAGAAAGATCATTAAGAAAAAAGAAGGCGACACTATTCATGTAACCTTATACGAAGACAATACCCCGCTCGAAATTCCTGAAGAGTTTAGCTTGTGTTTAAAAGAGGAACCAAAAGCCTTAAAATTTTATTACACCTTAAGCGATGCCGAACAAAAACAATATTTAGATTGGATCTACTCGGCCAAAAAAGAAGAAACCAAAATTGAGCGCATGGCTGCTGCCATAAATAAATTGCACAAGGGAGAGAAGCTTTATCTTCAGAAGTCTTAGGCATACACTTGTAGCATAAAACCAACCACTTATCCGTAAAACACCACCACTTATTGGGGCTTCATCATAAATCCCTTTTAACAACGTTACTTTGCAGATTCTTGTACTTATACCTATTAAATGACCCAGAATAATATTACAGAAACCCGTACCGCCAGTATTCATATTGATAAAAATGATATTGTTATTATCACCATGAAAAACTGTGGAAGGGTAGATGAATACGATGTGGTTGATTACAATTTGGCTTTACGTCACTTAACCGGAGGTAAGCCTGCTCTTAAATTATTTGATGGACGAGCTAACTGGAGTATGGATAGAAAAGCAAAAGAAAGGGCGAAGCTTGAGAACTCTGCACAACACACTATTGCCAGAGCTGTTGTAGTTTCTAATTTTATAAAAGCTACTTTGTTCAAGTATTTACACGAGCTTGGAAAAAAAGGATTTCCTCAGGAATTTTTTACCGATAAAGATGAGGCTTACAAATGGCTTTTAAGTTTGAAAGAAAAACCTAAGAGTTAATCTAAGATCATTTCCACTACGCGCTTATCAATAATAAGCGTTAGATCATCACTGCTCAATTTATTCAAAGGGATCCATCTAAACGATTGCGCGCCTTCCGCTTTTTCATAGTCATGTACTTTAGAACTAAACAATTCTTTAATTGGCTTTATAGGCTTTACCTTGTAATAAATACTAATTACTTGGTTATTGGGAGCAAACGCAGAGGCTACAAAAAAATCGGTAGTATAAAAATGTGATTCCACTTCAATTACCAAATTTAACTCCTCCATAAATTCACGTTTAACGCAGTCCATGGTTCCTTCGCCAAACTCTAATCCTCCACCCGGAAATTTAGTAATATGATTTCCTTT
>CAYYUS010000521.1:0-2777 GCA_964474925.1 uncultured Akkermansia sp.
AGTGCAGCGAATTGTTAAAGGAATTCTTCCGTAAGAAACGCTAAGATTATTAGCCACGGAGGCACCAAGACACGGAGTTTTTATTGTAATACTTAGGCTTTATGCATAACTTGGCGTCTCCGTGCCTCCGTGGCTAGAAAACAAGACGCCGGAGGCGTCGTTTGTGAAAATTTGGTACTGTTTTTGCTTAAAATTCATTAACTTTATTAAAATTATTTCAAGATGAAAAAATTAGCCATATGCGCCATGATCCTTTTAGGGTCTTTAACAGTAAACGCAAATACAGGAAATGACGTTATTATCGTAAAAGAAATACCGGCAAAAACTATCTGCATTAAAAATGGTATGGCGAGTGATGTTGCAAAATTCTTTAGCACTACAACCAATCTTTCGTTTGAAGTATATAAGCCTGGCACAAAAGCGGATCTTATCGCGATCATCGACAAATTAAAAGCCGTTGATGGGGTTGAGAACGCAAGCGCAGGAACTATTACCGGTGATTATTATGCGATCGCCCTTACATTAAAATCTAAAAAAGATAAAGCTTGGTTTGCCAAAGCATTTGCTGCTGCAGGATTAGAGCATATCAAAATAAATAATAACGAAATCGTTGAGGTTTCTAAATTATAGAAACTAAGAAGGATTCAAATTAGCGGTCCAGATAGAGATCGTTTTCCCTGTTTTTTTATTGAAGATCAATGTTTTTTCATCTTGTGAAACAAATACACGTGCGTGTTCTTCTTTTTCTTCGGTAGGAAATGTTATTTGTGTTACATCTGTGCCATCTTGTTTCATTTTAAAGATACAACGCGAACCATTTTTTACAGTAGAGTAGTAGATCCAATCTCCGGTTTTATTATACATGGGCCAGCCATCTTGCACATCTGGTGTATTGGTTAAATTCTCGCTTTGGTGTGTGGTAACATTCAATACAAAAACATCATCCGTTTTCTCACCCATTTTTGAGTACACGATCTTTTTCATATCGGGAGAGTAACGCGCAAACAATTCATCTTCTTTTGTATAGGTAACGCGTTCAAGCGCTCCGGTTTTGATAATGTATTTATAAATATCTAAGGTGCCATTGCCGCGGGTTGAGCTAAATAATAATTGTTTCCCATCGGGACTAAAATGCGGATGAATATCGCTTCCTTTATCGTTTGTGATACGTTTAAGATCTTTACCATTGGTTCGCATTAGATAAACTTCTTCGTTGCCGTCGCGATCGCTTACAAAAGAGATCCATTCGTTATCGGTGCTCCAATCTGCAAAATTATTATTGAATTTATCTTTTGTAACTTCTATATGGCTGTTGGTGTTAAGATCAAAGATCAACAACTGCCATTTGCCGGTAGCGTTTGATTGATAAAGAATACGTTTACTATCAATAGATAAATGGGGGTAAGCATTTTCCACACCCTCTGTGCGAAAGAGAATTTTGCAGAACTCCATATTTGATTGAAATAAGGTGTTCAAAAAAAACAGACCAGTAATTATTTTAACCATCGTGTAAGGTTTTTAATACTATGATCAAGTGCTCTCATCAAATTTACTAAAAATATGACTCTTTTTATAGTTCTTTTATTACGGATAAATTCCGTTAATTGTTACAATTGTCAATGATCTTCTTAAGGGTTTGTTCGGTGGCTTGTAGTTCTGCAAAGTTTATTCCGTGTAATCCGTGTTTTCGATTGTCTTTTACCAAAGGCGTTATTTGTGCAATAAGTTCATTCCCCTTATCAGTAATAGTAAGCTTAAATCTGCGGCGACTGGTTTCGTGGGCTGCACGTTGAACAAGTTTTTTCAGGACTAAAAGTTCAATAAGACGTGTCATTGAGGCCTTATCTTTAAACACTAATTCGGCCAGATCTGATTGGGTAAGTTTAGAGTTTTCGCTCAAGGCTTTTAGTACTAACCATTGATCCACTGTAATGCCAAAACCCTGATCTTTAAATCGGGCCTGTACATAACGGCGATACGATTTTATGGCCTTTTCGAGTTGATAGAAAAATATCTCGTTAAGCTTTTGCATGAAGCAAAATTACGAAATAATAGTTGATATATCAACTATTGATGTTCCCTTTTTTTAACAATTAATGAAGGTCGAATGATTGGGTAAGATCGCGGGGACTGCCACTTTTATGGCAAGAAACGCAGTCTTTTCCTTCTTTATTAACGCCAATTACAACTTTTCCGTCGGGTTTGTACTCCCCCCAAACCCATTTATTGGAGGCGAACTTCGATTTCGGGTCTTTTTTCATAACGGCATATAGAGATATTGAACCACCAGAATAAATTTCTTTTACGATCACAGATCCATCCGGAAAAGTTTGACCTGCAGGTAATTTTCCATCAGCGCCCAAAGCACTTAAGGCAGTTTGGTTGAACTTGAGTTTAAAATAACCGTGTGGACTTCCACCCTTTGGATCCCAAAGAGTGTCTTTGCCTTTGTAGAAAGTTAATGACCCAGATTTTGCTTCTTCATAAAGCGCTTCGTTTGTTTTCTTTTTCTTACAGCTAAATATAGCCAAAGACATTGCAGTTAAAAGGAATAATGAAAGTGTGATATTTTTCGAATTCATTTTTTTTAATTTAAATATTCTGCGGGTACTATTTCAACTCGAGTCATAAATTTGCCAAGCTCGTCCCTAAAATAATATTCTAAAATAACGCTATTATCTCTAAATAATTGTAGGTCAGCATTATTTTTAGCATTATTTATCATGGCAGGTTTTACACTCATGGCAAACATTTCAATGTCCATTGAATCTTTATTA
>CAYYUS010000522.1:0-2767 GCA_964474925.1 uncultured Akkermansia sp.
TCTTTTGGATGAGCCTGTAAAGCAAACATCTTATACTACCATTAAAAAATATCCATTAAAAAAATACACAAAAGGCAATGCGGTATTTAGAATAACGCGTTTGTACTTTAAATTATACAGTAAAAAAAGAAGAAGCGGCGACACTACTTATTTTACAATGAAAGTAAAGCCGAGTAAAAAACATCATTACAACAATAAAGTATATGTATTAACCAATGGCGGAAGCTTTAGCGCAAGCTGTTTAGTTGGGGCTTATTTAAAAGAAACGGGCCGCGCTACTTTCATAGGCAGAGAAACCGGTGGAACCATTGAAGGCTGTAATGCAGTGATAACTGCCTACTACAAGTTGCCAAACACAAAAACAAAAGTAAGAGTGCCCACATTTAGATTACTGCATGACGTTTATACAAAAGGTAACACAGGCCACGGAATTATTCCCGATCATGAGACCAATTACACATTTAAAGATATTTTTTACAAGAAAGATCTTGAAATGGAAAAGGTAATGGAGTTGATAAAGAAAAAATAAATAATTACTAAACTCTGATCCCTATCAAAGTTACATCATCAACTTGTTCAAGATCACCAACCCATTCCTTAAAATTTTTCTCCAAGATATCCTTTTGCTTGATCATTGGGAGCTGTGCATTTTGTGCTAATAACTCTCTCAAATTCTTACTCATGAATTTTTTTCCATTTGGCCCACCAAATTGATCAGGGAAACCATCTGTTAAAGTGTAAATAACATCCCCACTTTGTACTTCGATCACGTGTTGTGTAAAAGAATTATTTTGTCGATCGTGTTTTCCTACCGGCATTTTATCAGGTTTAATTTCTATTATTTCCCTGTCAACAGAGTTTACTACTCCTCGAACTATCCAAACAGGATTGTTAGCTGCTGTAATCGATAATCTCTTGTTTTTAAGATCGAAGCTTATCAAACTACAATCCATTCCGTCTTTTCCTCCCTCAGCACTACCGTCCTTCTTTAAACGTTCTATGATTATTTTTCGTGTAGTATTTAAAATATCCGAAGGCTGATCGTGCTGTTCAATAGCTTTTTCTAAACTTGTAATATTTAGTAAACTCATAATTGCTCCTGGAACGCCATGTCCGGTGCTATCGGCGGTGGCTAAAACAAAATTCCCATTAGGCAAAATACTCGCCCAATAAAAATCCCCACTAACAACATCCTTTGGCTTAAATAGAATAAAGTAGTCGTTTAAATTTTCGTTCAAAAGGTCTGATGTTGCCAAAAAACTCCGTTGTATCCTTTCCGCGTAATTAATACTATCAGTTATTTCTTTGTGCTTTTCTTCAATCAAATGTTTTTGATTCTCAATAAGGTGTTTCTGTTTTCGAGTAATTCGTAAACGATTAATTACAAAAAAAGTGAAGATGGACACCAACACTAAACCCAAAGCCACGGCCCAACTAATTACTTTTTGCTTCTGAGCTTGTTGTTCAGAAACTGCAATTTCCTTTTCATGTTCCTTTACATCAATGGCCTTTTGTTTTTCATAAGTGTGTTGCATTTCTTGCTTCAAAACCGCTTTTTGACCTTCAACACCAACAACACTATCCCTCATTAAAGTATATAACTCATGCATTTCCAAGGCTTCCCTTATTTTATTGCTTTTCTTATAGCATATCCATAAAATTTTACTTGCATCTCTTATTTGAATAACCGCCTGAGCCTCCCGGGCGATCTTCAAGGCTTTTTCCGCATACATGATCGCCTTTTGCCAATCATTTGTTTCCTGATAAGCCATGCTCAAATTGCCAAGGGATAAGGAAGCGCCCACCTTGTCGTTTATTTCTTCTTGAATAATTGAACTACGAATGAAGTATTCTTTTGCTTTTTCATAATTCTTTTTATTACTAAATATTGAGCCGATATTATTTAGCGAATTGGCGGCTCCTTTTTTATTGCCCATCCTTTCCATTAATTTATAGCTACGATTGTAATATTCCATTGCAACATCATTCTGCTTCATCCTATTATATATGTTTCCAATATTATCTAGTTCAGTTGCAAGTCCAATCGTGTCCTTCAAAGTGGTAAATAATTTCAAACTTTTATTAAAGTAATCAAGTGCTTTATCATTATCATTTTGATCATAGTAAATGAGCCCAATATTGCCTAATGCCGAAGCCTCCGCTTGTTTCTCACCAGTTTCCTCTGCCAACTCTAAACCCTTTATCTGACTTTCAATGGCAGCCTCAACTTTCCCCTGCTCAAGATAAAGAAGACTAATATTAATATAACTTCTCATCATGCCATCTTTAAGGCCCGCTTCAGAAAACAACCATAAACTCCTATTATAGCATTCCAGCGCTTTATCAAGCTCTCCTTGCCTTTTGAGAATAATGCCAAGATTTGCGAGACTCTTTCTTAAGTAAAATTTAAACCTCGTTGTTTCGGCATTAGAAAGTTTATTCTTTAAGTTCAACTCACAAATAGCGCCCATTTTTTCGTTAAGTTCTCTATCAAGATTAGGATCGGTAACATAAATAAGGTTGTCCCACTCATTATATGCTTCTAATTTAATTGTATCATGAGTAGAGGATCCAATAACTCTTTTTAATGAATCGATAGTGCGAATTTCAACTGGACTTAGCTGACCAATTGCATTAAGGGATGAAAAAAATAAGATGAAAAAAAAAGTTCTCACAGTTTAAGATTACGAAATTATAGTGGCTCCAAAGCATTCACTACCTGAAAGAGTGCTTTTTCGGTATCAGGACTCATCATTCCAGCATTTTC
>CAYYUS010000523.1:0-2763 GCA_964474925.1 uncultured Akkermansia sp.
GTTTCCAAAAAAGTAATTGTGCGCGATAGAAGTAGCGTTGAGTTGTGCGAAGGCTGTTTGCGCATTACCATTGGAACCAAAGAAGAGAACAAGAATTTATTATCCCTTTTAAACGCCTACAAATGAAAAAAGTATTATTTATAGATCGTGATGGAACTCTTATTTGGGAACCACCAAAAACCTGGCAAATAGACAGCTTTAATGTGCTCAAGTTCTTACCTGGTGTATTTACCTACCTTGGTAAAATTGCCACAGAATTGAATTACGAATTGGTAATGGTTACTAATCAAGATGGATTAGGAACAGCTTCATTCCCCGAAGATACCTTTTGGCCGGTTCACAATTTCATTATTCAATCGTTCGAAAATGAAGGTGTGAAATTTTCGGAAGTTTGCATTGACAGAAGTTTTGAAAAAGAAAACAAACCTACACGCAAACCAAATACCGGAATGCTTACAAAATACTTGAACGGAAACTATGACCTTAAGAATTCGTATGTGATCGGCGATCGCTTAACGGATGTGAAGCTAGCTCAAAATTTGGGGACAGGATGCATTGTACTTAAAAATTATGACGTTATTAAAGAAAATGAAGTATCGTATTTAACCGATAACTGGAAAGACATTTACAATTTTCTTTCAAATTCGTACAGATTTGTTCAGCACGAACGCAATACCAAAGAAACCAAGATCGACATCAAATTGAATTTGGATGGAAGTGGTCGCTCAAAGATCTCAACCGGTTTAAATTTCTTTGATCATATGTTAGAACAAATTGCCAAACACGGGAACATTGACCTTATTTTAGATTGCAAAGGCGATCTGCATATTGACGAACATCACACCATTGAAGATACAGGAATTACTTTAGGAGAAGCATTTGCAAAAGCTATTGGTGATAAACGCGGAATTGAACGTTATGGGTTCTGTTTACCAATGGATGATTGCTTGGCACAAGTTGCCATCGACTTTGGTGGAAGAAACTGGATCGTATGGGAAGCTGAATTTAAAAGAGAAAAAGTTGGTGATATGCCAACGGAAATGTTCTTTCACTTTTTTAAATCGTTTTCTGATGCTGCCAAATGTAATTTAAACATAAAAGCAGAGGGTGATAACGAACACCACAAGATCGAAGCGATCTTTAAAAGTTTTGCAAAGGCTATTAAGTTCGCTTTAAAACGTGATCTAAATAATAATGAGTTGCCTTCAACAAAAGGTGTTTTATGAATTTAGTTGTAGTAAAATATAATGCCGGAAATATTACTTCTGTAGATTTTGCGTTTAAGCGAATTGGAATTGATGTGACCATTACCGACGATCCCGAAAAAATAAGATCTGCTGACAAAGTATTATTTCCTGGTGTTGGTGAGGCTAGTTCTGCAATGACATATTTAAAACAAAACAACTTAGATAAAGTCATAAGAGATCTTAAACAACCCGTTCTAGGAATTTGCTTAGGCATGCAATTAATGTGTGAATATTCAGAAGAAGGCGAAACAGAATGCCTAGGCATTTTCAATAAAAAAGTAAAACACTTTGGTTCTAAAGAATTAAAAGTTCCTCAAATTGGATGGAATAATATTTTTGATCTGAAATCACCATTATTTAAAGACGTGAAAGAAGATTCATTTGTTTACTTTGTTCATGGTTACTATGCTGAATTAGGTGAAAATACGATTGCTACAACAGATTACATTTTAAAATACAGCTCGGCTTTGAACAAAAATAATTTTTACGGCACCCAATTCCACCCCGAAAAATCGGGCAGCGTGGGCGAACAGATCTTAAAAAACTTTATCAACTTATGAAGAAGTTCGAGATAATTCCCGCTATTGATATCATTGATGGAAAATGTGTTCGTCTTTCACAAGGAGATTATAGTAAAAAAACCATTTACAATGAAGACCCATTAGAAGTAGCCAAACAATTTGAGGCTATCGGTATTTCACGTTTGCACTTGGTTGATCTCGACGGCGCCAAAAAAGGCGAAGTGGTGAATTTTAAAGTGCTCGATAAAATTGCAAATCAAACTGATCTGAAAATTGATTTTGGAGGAGGGATAAAAACAAACGCATCCATTCAATCTATTTTTGATGCAGGCGCCGATATGGCAACTATTGGAAGTATTGCCGTAAAAGATCCTGAACTATTTTACACTTGGATAAAAAAATATGGCCCCCCTAAAATTCTATTAGGCGCAGATGTAAAGGAGGAAAAAATAGCCATCTCAGGTTGGATCGAAAGCACAGAACTAAATATCTTTGATTTCTTAAAGAAAAATATTGAGAATGGCTTAACGCAAGCTTTTTGTACGGATGTAAGTAAAGATGGAATGTTGCAAGGACCATCCATCGAACTCTATTTAAAAATACTAAAACAGTTTCCGGATTTGACTTTCATCGCAAGCGGTGGAGTTTCAAAAATGAATGACGTTTTTGAATTAGAAAAAATAGGATGCTCCGGAGTTATTATTGGTAAAGCTTTGTATGAAGGTAATATTACCACAAACGAATTAAAAGAGTTCATAAAAGATGCTGTGTAAAAGGATCATACCATGTTTGGACATTAAAGACGGACGAACGGTTAAAGGCGTTCACTTCGAAGATCTTCGCGATGCGGGCGATGCTATTGAGCTTGCTGTGCGCTACTGCAAAGAAGGTGCTGATGAATTGGTTTTTTTAGATATTACTGCAACTAATGATAAACGTAAAACACTTTCTGAATTAGTAACTAAAATTGCTTCAAAAATAAATATTCCATTCAC
>CAYYUS010000524.1:0-2758 GCA_964474925.1 uncultured Akkermansia sp.
ACAGGCGAACCTGAAACAGTAGAAATACCAACTTTTATAGCCAATATGAATTACTTTGTATCGTACCAAGTAATGTATATGTACTTTAGATATTTCATGTGGAATTTTGCAGGAAGGCAAAATGATCAACAGGGCTTACTAAAAAATACCATGGAAGGAAATTGGGTCACAGGCCTAACTGCGTTTGATAATGCGCGATTAGATTCAGACACAAGTTTAGTGATCAACCGTGATAAAAATAACAAGGCCACAAATCACTTGTATGCTTTACCACTTATACTTGGTTTATTTGGAGCTATTTTTCACTTCAGAAGAAAAGCATTAGATGCTTGGATCGTTTTGGCATTCTTTTTACTCACGGGATTAGCTATTGTTATTTATTTGAATCAAACACCTTACCAACCTCGTGAGCGAGATTATGCCTATGCAGGAAGTTTTTATGCTTTTGCTATTTGGATAGGTTTTGGTGTGATCGCTCTATACGATCTTCTTTCTAAAAAAATAACAGGAAATTTTGTTGCTGTAGGAGCTACAGCTCTTAGCATGGTTGTGCCTGGCATCATGGCTAAAGAAGGTTGGGATGATCATGATCGTTCGTTACGTTCTTTATCTAGAGACTGCGCTATAAATTATTTACAATCGTGTGCACCAAATGCTATTTTATTTACCAACGGAGATAATGATACATTCCCTTTATGGTATGCACAAGAGGTAGAAGGCATACGAACCGATGTGCGCGTTGTGAATTTAAGTTTATTACAAACCGATTGGTATATATCACAAATGCGAAGAGCCGCTTATGAAAGCGCGCCGGTTCCATTTACCATACCTGAAGACAAATTGATCGCTTCAAAACGTGAAGTGGTTTATATTATGGCTCGCGACAGTAAACCAATGAAATTAAAAGATGCTATTGATTTTGTTTCGAGTGATGATCAAGAAAATAAATTTGATAATAACGGAACGTGGATCGATTATATTCCATCAAAAGAATTTTACGTGTATGTAGATTCTTTAAAAGTGATGAAGAATAAAGTGATCTCGGTAAAAGACACAGCACGTTTAACCAAACGTATTTCATGGGATCTGGGCAATCGTGGATATATCACCAAGAATGATCTCATGGTATTAGATCTAATTGCGCACAACGATTGGAAACGTCCAATTTATTTTGCTGTTACTACCGGCAATGAAGCTTATGTTGGTTTAGATAAATATTTCCAATTGGAAGGTTTAGCTTACCGTTTTGTTCCTATCAAACAAACAGAAATGGAAGCAGGACAAGGTGGCCGAGTGAATACAGAGATCATGTACAAAAACATAATGGAAAAATTCATCTGGGGTGGATTGGATAAACCAGGAGTGAATTTAGATGAAACCAGTACACGTATGGCGGGTAATTTACGCATGCAAATGAGTATTTTAGCTCAAGCTTTAATTAACGAAGGCAAGAATACAAAAGCCAAAGCAGTTTTGGATAAATGTTTAACCGTGATTCCTGAAGAAAATGTACCGTACGACGGAACCATTTTTACAATGACGGCTGCGTACTATCAACTTGGCGAAAAACAAAAAGCAACCGAACTTGCCAAGAAGTTATTTGATATTTTTGAAAGTGATTATAATATCTACAATAAACAAAAAGGAAATCATCGCATTGCATTTCAACGTGAAATGGATCAAGCAAAAGAGATCATGAAACGTTTAGCAGGATTAGCGCAACAATTCAAAGACGAAAAATTGGCTAATGAATTCATGGCGCGCTTAAGCAAGATCGTTCCTCCTGAGGAGTTAATGCCGGATGCAAATGAAGAAGGGCCCAAAGAAGCTAGTCCTATTGAACTAAAATAAAAGTACCGTTTGAATAATTTATTGCTCATACAGCCTAAGAAATGGATGAAAAAATTCTTTTCGAAGGCTGTGTGGGAATTAAGCAGATCAGATAAAACCATTTACCTTACGTTTGATGATGGACCAATTCCCGGATTGACCGAATGGATATTGGATGAATTAAAAAAATTTGATGCGAAAGCAACTTTTTTTTGTGTGGGCGAAAATATAATTAAGAATAAAGCCATTTTTGATCGTATTATTAAAGAAGGGCATCAGGTTGCCAATCATACACAAAATCACATCAAAGGTTTTCACTCAAGTTTATTAGAGTACATTAAAAATACCGAAGCTTGCGAAGCACTTACAAAAGTAAATTGTTTCGTCCACCTTACTGGCAATTGCGCAAAAGCCAGTATCGCGCTTTACTTAGAAAAAATTACAAAATTATTTTTTGGGATGTGATCAGTTACGATTATGAGAAGATCAGTGAGGAGCAATGCTTGAAAAATGTAATGCGCCACACAAAAGAAGGAAGTATTGTTCTTTTTCATGATAATATAAAAGCGGAGAACAATGTAAGATATGCGCTTACAAGAACACTGCAACATTTCTCGGAAAAAGGATTTAAATTTAGCTCAATTGCTTCTCACCAATAATTCAGGAGAGATCTTTGTTTTTACTCCTTTGAACAAGAAGATCATAGAGGTAAGAACGATCACATGCGAAATATCTTTGTAATTGAACCATTCTCCCAAAGAGAGTTTAAAGCTATGCACAACGATAGACATGAATGAGATGATGATCCCGGCAACTATATAACCACTTCCTCCTTGGTTATTTTTAAATGTGATAAAATGTACAATGAGAGAGGAGAACAGTACAATTCCGGCGTGGATCTTTATTAGTAAAAAATTATTTAAAAAGT
>CAYYUS010000525.1:0-2747 GCA_964474925.1 uncultured Akkermansia sp.
CCAAACTTTACAGACTGCAATTCGTATTGAGGCGTGGGTGTAGTAACTGACTTATAAAAATTATAAGAGCCGTTTTGGTCCTCGGCAATTGTTGCACCAGCGGGCGGTGTAACAGTTGTGCTTGCCGGACTTACAAAATCTGAACTCACTAAGGTAACTGTTGGATTCAATACCAAATTACTAAAATCCCAAGTAACTGCTGTTCCTGTAATATTGCTTGGTAAACCTGTACTGTAAAATGACGTGTCTAAGATATAAGTGCCTTTTGAATCACCAATTACAGGTTCGTAAGCGGCTTTAGTTAAAGTTAAATTCTGAGCATTTGCAACGCTAAGAATGATCATAAAAAATGAAAGTAATTTTATCTTCATAATGTCTGTTTTAGTTTGAGTAACAAATATACAAAATCCTTTGATAGTCTGTCTGTCGGCCAGGCTTAAACAAGAAGCAGTGGAATATTAACATTATGCCTTACACTGTCAATAGTAGCGCCCAAAAGAATGTCCTTAAAGGTCTTATGGCCATGAGTGCCCATTACTAATAGGTCGCATTTATGAGAATTCACCAGATTAGGGATCTCCGTTTTTGGATTTCCAAACCCTAGTGCCATTTCACAATTATAACCTTGCTCTTTTAATTGATCGGCGTATTTTTTTAGATATTGAAAATCCTGTTCGCGTTCCATGTCAAACGCTTCTTCGCCATAAACAACCGCATTGGTGCTTTCTAAAACATGAAGTAAAACATAATGTGTTTCTGTTCCACCCATGGCTATGGCTTTGTTGATCGCTTTTGAATCGCTACTACTAAAATCAACTGTAATTGCTATTTTGGAGTAATGTTCATTTGCATTCAATTGCAATGGTGCAATACCTCCATGAAAATCGTTATGTTTCTTGTGATGTTTTTTTGTGAACAGAGGAACAACTGTGATGTATAATAACATGATAAAACAAAAAACGCAAATAGGAACGATGGTGAAGCTTACCATAAGAGGATTCTCAGATGTGCTGATCCAATCAGATAAAAAACCATACACCAATTTTATATTTAGGGAGATGATCACAGTTGCTGCTACCCATGATGCAATGCGTTGCCAAAGTGGAATTGAAAATTCACCCATTTTGCTTTTGTCGCTTACAAAGTGGATCAAAGGAATTACAGCAAAGCCCAATTGCATACTTAATATCACCTGACTAAGAATAAGTAATTTTCCGGTGCTTTGTTCGCCTAAAAAGAATATTGTAAAAAATGCAGGAATGATTGCGATCAAACGAGTGATCAAGCGTCGTATCCAAGGTTGTAAACGTAAATTCAAATAACCTTCCATTACAACTTGCCCGGCTAAAGTACCGGTAATGGTTGAACTTTGTCCGGCTGCAATTAACGCTACTGCAAAAAGAATAGGAGCTAGCGAACTTCCTAACATGGGCTCAAGTAATCTATGAGCATCTTGAATTTCTGTTACGTTGTTTATGCCATTATTAAAGAACGAGGCGGCCGCTAAAATTAAAATGGCTGCATTAACAAACAATGCAAGGTTAAGCGCAACGGCACTATCAATTAAATTAAAGCGCAATGCTTTTTTTATTCCGGCTTCATTTCTTCTAAATTGCCGCGTTTGAACTAGGGAACTATGTAAATATAGATTGTGCGGCATTACCGTAGCGCCAATAATTCCTATCGCAATATATAAAGCATCTTGATTTTCAATTCCGGGGATCAAACCACCCGCAATTTGTTTAATAGAAGGTTGCGCAATGAGCAATTGAATTAAAAAAGATACGCCGATAAGTAGAACCAAAGAAATAATAAAAGCTTCTAATTTACGTATGCCTTTATTTAAAAGAAAGAGCAACAAAAAACTATCTAACACTGTTATGCAAACTCCAGCCAAAATAGAAACGTTTGGAAAAAGTAAATGAATACCAATAGCCATACCAATTACTTCGGCAAGATCACAGGCGGCGATGGCAATTTCGGCCAAAACGTACAAAAATAGATTGACAAAAGCAGGAAAACTTTCGCGACTTGCTTGCGCCAGATCTTTTCCGGCAACAACACCAAGTCGTGTACAGTGACTTTGCAATAAAAGCGCGATCAAATTACTCATGATCAATACCCAAATAAGGCTGTAGCCAAACTGACTTCCGCCCGCAATATCGGTGGCCCAGTTACCCGGATCCATATAACCAACGCTGATCATATAAGCAGGGCCTAAAAAGGCAAGAAATCCTCGCCATTTACTTTTACCGGATGTATTTACCGAGGCATTTACCTCTTCTAACGACTTGCTCATGATGACGGTACGAAGGTAACAATAATTAAACAAGCCTAAACATTTATTTAGGCATACCTAAAAATTAATGAACCAAGAAATTCTTATCTTTAACGCTGTATTTGATGAGAAGATCCTGTATACTTTTATCTTTTATTATCCTTCATTCTTTGGCGTTTGCTCAACTTAAGGATATTAAGATCATGCTTCCAAAAGAAGTAGGCTTCAGTTATTACGAATTCGTTCAGTTCTTACCCGATGAGAAATATTTTGTGGTATGCGCCAACTCACTCGCTGTTTTTAATACCGAAACAGCCGAGATCATTGATGAGGTTGATCTAACATCCAACGCGCGAAATCTTTCGGTAAGTAAGGATGGAAAATTTATTTCGTTCACGCTTAATAATGAATTGTATATCTACTCATTTAAAGATCAAAAGCTGGAGTTGGTTGCAAAAGTAGTCTCGGA
>CAYYUS010000526.1:0-2747 GCA_964474925.1 uncultured Akkermansia sp.
GACCGTTATCCTCACCAAATATCCGGTGGACAAAAACAGAGGGTAATGATCGCCATGGCCATTAGTTGTGATCCAAAAATTTTGATCGCTGATGAGCCAACAACTGCGCTTGACGTAACTGTTCAAAAAACAATATTAGACCTGATGCAAAAATTGCAGCAGGAGCACAACATGGGTATCATGTTCATTACTCACGATCTTGGAGTTATTGCCGAGTTAGCTGATCGTGTTGTGGTAATGTACAAAGGTAAAATTGTTGAACAAGGAAATGTATTAGATATTTTTAGCAACCCTCAACATCCTTATACAAAAAGTTTATTGGCTTGCCGCCCACCATTAGATATGCGTGTAAAACGTTTACCTGTGGTAAGTGATTTTATGATCCGTCATGAAGATGGTGAGATCGAAGAGATCAAACGCGATGTGAACGAAGCGCTTAAGAATGTGATGGTAACAAAGGAAGAGCGCGTTGCACAGCATAAAGAATTATACCAGCGCGATAAGATCCTTGAACTTAGAAATGTGAAAACATGGTTTCCTGCAGAGAAAACAATGTTTGGAAAAACATTGAACTGGACAAAAGCAGTTGATGATGTGAGCTTTGATATTTTTGAAGGAGAAACCTTAGGTTTAGTTGGAGAAAGCGGTTGCGGTAAATCTACATTAGGAAGAACCATTTTAAAATTGACGGAAGCAAAAGAAGGGCAGATATTTTACCGTCGCCAAGAAATTTTGCGCATGAAGGAAAGCGATTTCCGTTTTTTAAGAAAAGATATTCAGATCATTTTTCAAGATCCATACTCCTCATTAAATCCGCGTTTAACCATTGGCGATGCTTTAATGGAACCCATGACCGTTCATGGTATTGGAAAAAATAAAAGTGATCGTAAAAAAATGGTATTGGAGCTTTTAGATAAAGTTGGATTGGAGTACAAATATTACAGCAGGTATCCGCATGAGTTTAGCGGAGGACAACGTCAAAGGGTTTGTATTGCTCGTGCTTTATCGTTGAATCCAAAATTCATTATTTGTGATGAGAGCGTGAGTGCGTTGGACGTGAGTGTTCAAGCACAAGTACTGAACTTATTGAACGATCTTAAAAAAGAATTCAAGTTCACTTATATTTTTATTAGCCACGATCTTAGTGTTGTAAAATTCATGAGCGACCGGATGGTGGTAATGAACCAAGGGAAGATTGAAGAGATGGGTGATGCTGATGAGATCTATAACCATCCAAAAAGCGAGTACACTCAAAGGCTTATTAGTTCAATTCCAAAAGGAAGAGCTGCAGATATTAAAAAACATCTCGACGAAAAGAATAAAAGTTATTCGTTCAACGAATGGATGAAGACCCCCGGAAAAGATTAATTAGCGATCACAAACTTTTTGCAGCTTTGTTTTCCATTGCTGTTTATCATCAAAAAGTAAATTCCACTTTTGCATTCGTTCAAATTTATTTTTTGCTCGCCGCTTGAAATAGTGTACGTTGCCACTTCTTGTCCTAATGCATTTACAACTCTCACCTTTGATCCTTGCTCTGCATTGATCACAAAGCTTCCATTGTTAGGATTTGGATACACCGCAACTTGAGAAGCCTTAGTTTCGCTTTCATCAATAGAAGTAGTAAGTTGATTTAATTTTACAATACATCCATCGGTTGAACCCGCTGATGTGATAGTTGATGAAGTTGCTGTAGGATCAAAATCCCTTGTTAATGTAAATCTCCCGGTTAAAATGATCTCTGAAGTTGTGTTCACAACAAATGCGTTCCATACATAAGGAAAACTCTCAGCTATTAAATAACCACCCGAGGCATCGAGCTTTGTTACAAATGTATCAAAGCCTGTTGTTGCATTAGAATTATTAGTTCCTGCTCCCGGATCCAAATCAGCCATACCTTTATTGTAACCCGACCAATACACGAAACCTGCGGGAGAAATAACTATTTTATTGCCTAGCACATCATTTGATCCGCTAATATTTTTTGCCCAAACAAAATTTCCTGCACTGCTTAACTTAACTGCATAACTAGAATACAAAGCTCCCGTTGATGCTACAGTAAATGTTCCAACACCCGGATCAAGATCAACCGTATTTTGATATTCTCCTGTTATATAAACATTCGTAGTTCCTTCCAGCGCAAGTCCGGTTCCGCTTTGGCGATCTACACCACCAAACTGTTTTGCCCAAACAAAAGCACCATTACCATCCAGTTTACAAACAAAAGCATCTTGTTGATCTAACGACGAAAGTGTAAATGTAGAAGCACCTGTATCAAAATCAGCTACATCTTCAAAAGAACCTGTAACATATACATTAAACAAAGCGTCAACAATAATTCCTTTAGGATCATCAACACCAATGCCACCCATATTTACAGCCCAAACAAAATTCCCATTAGCATCTAATTTACTTACAAAAACATCTGTTCCGCCAGATCCAAAAGGAGTAATATTATAGGTTCCTGCACCCGGATCAAAATCCATCATGCCTTCAAAACTTCCGGTTGTATATACATTTCCCGAACCGTCTACCTTCATGGCAGTTGCTCTATCATTTGCTCCACTTCCCATACTTACACCCCAAACAAAATTTCCGGAAGCATCCAATTTTGAAACAAACACTTCAATAGATCCTGTAAAAAAAGAAAACGTTGCAGCACTTGGATCAAGATCTATGGCACCACCGTATGTTCCTGAAATATAAACGTTGCCCGAATTGTCTACACCAACTCCAGCCGGTATATC
>CAYYUS010000527.1:0-2742 GCA_964474925.1 uncultured Akkermansia sp.
GATTTTACGGAAGACGCTATTTTAATGGTATTGGCTTCCGAGAACTTTGAGGAAAAAGATTATATTTTTGAACCCTACCCAAAACCATGATCGAATACGAGAATTTGCATAACCTAAATAAACCCTTTTTTAAAGAGTACGAAGAGGCCTTTAAAGAAGTGATGCAAAGTGGATGGTATATCTTAGGAAAAAAAGTTACGGAGTTTGAACAACAATTTGCTGCTTACTGCCACTCAAAATATTGTGTTGGCGTTGCCAATGGCCTCGATGCATTAACTTTATCATTAAAAGCACTCGATCTTCCGGCTAACGCTGAAGTTATAGTTCCCTCTAACACTTACATCGCCACCATTTTATCTATTGTACAAAATGGTTTGCAACCGGTATTGGTTGAACCGGATATTCACTCCTACAATATTGATCCTGCAAAAATAGAGCAGGCCATTACACCAAATACAAAAGTTATAATGGTTGTTCATTTGTACGGAAAGGTTTGTGAGATGGATAAAATAATGGCTATTGCAGATAAACACGGACTGAAAGTGATCGAAGACTGCGCTCAATCGCATGGGGCTAAGTATAAAAATAAACTATCCGGCAGTTTTGGTCATTATGCAGCGCATAGTTTTTATCCTACCAAAAACCTTGGTGCTATGGGTGATGCGGGTGCCATTACAACGTCTGATCCTGAATTAACGGAGCGAGTAAAGGTGCTTAGAAATTACGGATCGAAAGTAAAATACTATAATGAAGTTGTTGGTTATAACTCACGCCTGGATGAATTACAAGCGGCTTTGCTCTTGGTGAAATTGAAATATTTGGATCAGATAAATGAACATAAACGAATGTTGGCTGCGATCTATCAAAAAGAACTTAAGTCTGATTTTATAAAACCTCAAGTTACCCAAGATAATTACGATGTGTATCATATTTACAATATCCGTCATCCAAAACGTGATGCTTTAAAGGATCATTTACTAAAAAATGAAATTAAAACAGAGATCCATTATCCTGTTAGTCCTGTAAAGCAATTAGCAATGAAAAATATTATCGATAAACAAATAACGCCTATTTCGGAAGAGATACATAATACCACGTTGAGTTTACAAATTTCTTTTTATCACACCGAATCTGAGATCCACAAAGTAATAGAGGTCTTAAATAAATTTTGATCCAGAAATGATAGATAATTCGGAAAAAATAATTTCGGTAATTACTATTAATTTAAACGACAAGTTAGGTTTGCAAAGAACTGTTGAGAGCGTAAAATCCCAAAGCAATTCGTTGTATGAGCATATTATCATCGACGGAGGATCTACCGATGGGAGCCTTGAGTTTATTAAAGAGAATGCATCACTTTTTTCATATTCCATATCAGAGCCTGATAAAGGCGTTTATGATGCGCAAAATAAAGGCATTGCAAAAGCAAAAGGGACCTATTTAGTTTTTTTAAATTCGGGCGATACATTTTGTTCAAGTAAGGTGTTGGATCTGTTCGTTAACAACCCTGTTGCATTGAAACACGGTGTGGTTTACGGAAATTCAAACATCATCAAAGGAAACAGTGCGATCGAAAAATTAATTCCGCCCGATCAACTCAGTATAAATTTTTGGTATCGACAAACGCTTAACCATCAGGCCGTATTTTTTAAGAAGGATATTTTTGTGCGATTTGGAAAGTACAATACAAACTATAGATTTAGTGCCGACATGGATCTTTTGCTTAAGATCTTTATAAAAGAACCCGAAGCATTTTATCACTTGAATGAGTTTGTTTGTAATTATGTGGAGGCAGGCCTAAGTGCCAAGCCTGAGAACTATGAAAGTATCATTAAAGAAAAAGAACAAATACTAAAGAGTTATTTGAGCCAGGAAGAATATAAAAGGGCAAAAGAGAATTATTTGAATGAATTGCCATACAAAACACGATTAAGGATCTTTGTTTCAGAAAGACCTTTGCTAAAAAGCCTTACAAGTTTACTATTCCCCAAAAAATAAGCATTGAAGAAGGAAGAACATATTGTATTTTTTACGCCTACTCTTAATAGAACAGGTTCTGAAATTGTGTTGATGGATCTTTTAAAACATTCGTCGTTGAATTGCAAAATAACAGTGATCTCCAAATTCAAGGGAAGTATGTATGATGATATTCCCGGTACTATGTCGAAGTATTTTTTGTATGGGAAACAATTTGGCGGAATTGGAGCTAAAATTTACAATAGACTTCGTAAGATGTTTGCGGTTGATGGCATATTAAAAAAACATATAAACGCTACTTGGTATATCAACACCATTATGATGCCCGATATTTTGGAATATGCCGAACAACATAATATAAAAACTATAGTACACATTCACGAACTTGGGCAGATGTACAAAGGTTTAAATGATGCTCAAATAAAACGTTTAACAAATTATCCCAAATTGATCGTTGCTAATTCAGAGGCAAGCGCTGAAGTTATTAAAGGTTATGGAAGAAAGAGTGGGATAGAGGTAGTGCATCCTGCTTTAAGTTCTACTTTGGAATCTAAAATAAAATTTGAGGATAAAAGAAACGCTCTTCATATTCCAAAAGATGTTTTTGTATGGGTTATGTGCGGCACTTTGGATACAAATAAAGATCCTTTTTTATTTATTGACATCGCTTCCGAACTTAAAAAACGAACTCCTAACTTTAAAATGGTTTGGATCGGTGGAAAAGCAGATAATTCAGATATAGATGAACAGTGCGAACGATCGGTG
>CAYYUS010000528.1:0-2726 GCA_964474925.1 uncultured Akkermansia sp.
AATCGTCAGCTTCCAAAAAGCTACGAAGGTTTGGATATTAAAGCAAAGATAGAAGGAAGTTTACCTAAGGAGTTTGTTATTTTCCAAAAGGAAGCCTTGAAAAAGGAATACTTATGGGCACCAAACAAATTCGAAAAATATGTTGACAGATGTTCTGAAGAAATTCGTGCGCAATTTGGCAATCCAAAAATGACCCGCAAGGAAATGTTAGATGCATTAGCGTTCGGAAATTTTGAAGAGCACAAAAAGAAAAGTGTACAAATGATGAAAGAAGGAAGAATTCCTCCTTTCAAAATGAACTAAAGTGGTTTGTTTTTGAGAACATAGTAGCTATTGTCATAATTAAGGGTTAAGCAATTAGTTACTTAAAGAAATGCCGGAGTGGTTACCGGCATTTTGCTTTTGGGGTAAGTCCTCTTGATCTTCATTCATAAAATCAGTTTGTAGCGTATCATTATTTTAACTAAATTGAACTTTGATTTAGCATGAAGTTCAACCATTCGCATAAACTATTTTTATTTCTCACTATCCTACTTTCGAATTTTTCGTTTTCTCAAAAAGGAAAGCACGGAAATTTAACAGTGGTTTCTTCAAACACGAGAATAAACGAATTCACAACATTATCAAATAATGCGACCATAGGCAATTCAACAATTTCTGTTGCCGCCGCCGCTTTAAATACAAATTCACGATTTACATCTACGCTTCAGGTTGGTGATCTAATTATGATCATTCAAATGCAAGGCGCTATTATAAAAACTTTTGCAGCGGTTGCAGGTCAAGATTCTACTTATGGAGAAGTATTAAATTATAACAATTCTGGTAATTATGAATTCGCACAAGTTTACGCAATACCAAATGCAACTTCTATTGTGTTGGATTGTGGTTTGCAAAATAATTATTTAGTAAGTGGTAAAACCCAAATTGTTCGAGTGCCAAGATATACTACGCTCACAGTAAATGCCGGCGCTGTGCTAACAACTGACGCTTGGAACGGAACAACTGCAGGTGTACTAGCAGTGGAAGTTAATGGATCAACTACCATCAATGGAACAGTAAGCGCAACAGGTTTAGGATTTAGAGGAGGAGCAGCGGCTAATAATAGTAATTACGGTGGTTTACGTTTTGTGTCTCTTGGTGGAGGTGCTAACGAAGGTGGTCAAAAAGGAGAAAGTATTGCCGGATCAGTAACAGATTATTCTGTAACGTATGGTGGAGAATTTGCTATGGGAGCTCCCGCTAATGGCGGCGGCGGTGGAAATTGTCATAACGCCGGTGGTGGTGGTGGCGCAAATGCAGGAAATGTTACCGGGTGGTTTGGTTATGGTGTAATAAATCCGGCATACAATGTTGCTTACAATTTAGAATGGGCAGGTCGTGCCGCAATTGTTTCTTCAGGTGGCGGAAGAGGTGGTTATAGTTTTTCGAGCGCAAATTTAAATCCAAATACGATCGCGCCTGGTCTTGCAACTTGGGGCGGAGATAACAGAAGAAAAAATGGTGGCTTTGGTGGACGTCCACTTGATTACACAACAGGAAAAATATTTTTAGGCGGTGGCGGTGGAGCCGGTCATGTGAATGATATTAGCGCAAGTAATACCGGTGGTGTTGGTGGTAATGGGGGAGGTTTGATCTTTTTACAAGTGTATGATAATATAACAGGAACAGGACTCATTGTTTCCAATGGAACTAATGGCGCAACTGCAACGGGACCATATCCAGGAAATTTTTCAAGTAACGTAAATGGGATCGATGGTTGCGGTGGTGGTGGTGGTGGTGGAACTATTATGTTGGCATCAACAGGAAATGCAAGTGGCGTTACAGTGAATGCTAATGGTGGTAATGGCGGAAATCAATTAATTGTAAAAGGTGGTTTTGCAGGTTCAAATACCGAAGCTGAAGGTCCCGGTGGCGGTGGTGGCGGTGGATACATTGCGTATTCAAATACAGCACCTGCAGCACAAAATGTTTTAGGCGCAGTAAGCGGAACAACAAATTCACAACCTTTTGTAAACTTTCCACCAAACGGCGCAAGCAATGGAGCAGATGGATTGAAAGATCAGAATGTAAAATTGTATGATATTACTACAAGTAATGCAACAGTGTGCTTAAACAGCGCAGCAACAGTAACTGCAACTACAAATACACCGTTGCCAAATTTCTTTTGGTATAATTCTCTAGCAGGAGCAACGCAAATTGCAACCGGATCGGCTTTCACTTCTAGTGTATTCACAACACCCGGAACATACACCGTTTATGCAGGCGTTTGTCCCGGAACATATCGTGAACCTGCTGTTATTACTGTTGTTGCAAATCCAACGGTTGCGGCAACATCGGCAAGTATTTGTGGAACACAAACTGTAACACTTTCTGCATCGGGCGCTACAAGTTTTACTTGGAATACCGGACCAACAACTTCTACTATTGCTGTTTCGCCAACTGCTACAACAATTTATACGGTTATAGGTTCGGTTTCGGGATGCACTGCGCAAGCAACATCAACCGTTGCAATGCAAGGATTGCCCTCGTTAACTGTTACACCAACTTCAACATTAATTTGTGCTAATCAAACCATCACTTTAAATGCGAGTGGAACTTCAGGAACATATTCGTGGAGCACAGGTGCAGGTAATACACCATCAATTAGCATTACATCATTTGGTGTGTATACAACAACATTAACTAACTCTTGCGGTACAGCGGTTTACACTATTACTATTGTTGAT
>CAYYUS010000529.1:0-2724 GCA_964474925.1 uncultured Akkermansia sp.
CAGCCTGTTTGGAAATAAAATTTGCTATGCCTTCAAAGGTTGAATTGTATTCGCCGGTATCGGTAACCACATGGATCAATTCTTCAGTTCCGTACAATAAAACACCAACTGCCTCTTCCGATAATTCTTCAAAGGGCATATCCAGATCAAAATCAAAACGCTTGCCTATGGCTTCCATTTGCGTGAAGATCCAATTCTTTTTAAACGGACCAATAGGTGCAATGGCTCCTTTTTTTATAGAGAGTTTTGCGTTTGGAACAATTTTTTTAATGTCGATCTCCGAAACTTCACCTAAACCATTACACTTTGAACAAGCACCATAGGGCGAGTTAAATGAAAAAGAATTTGGAGCAGGTTCATCGTAAGAAATTCCTGAACTAGGGCACATTAACGAACGACTAAAAAAACGCACTTTTGAAACAGAAGGTTTTGATGTTTTAGTTGTTTTCCCTGCCTTGCCGGCAGGCAGGTTTTTTTCAGAAAGATCAGCTTCTTGAACCATAATAGTTCCTTTGCCTTGCTTCATGGCTGTTTGTAATGATTGATACAAACGCGTGCGAATATCTTTTGTGATCTCTAAACGATCGATCACCAATTCAATATCATGAATTTTATAGCGATCAACCTGCATTTTAGCAACAATATCCATTACAATGCCATCTACTCGGATCTTTGTGAATCCCTTTTTTCGAACATCTTCGAATAATTCTCGGTAATGACCTTTGCGTCCTTTTACAATGGGCGCTAATAATAAAATATGTTTGGTTTTGTATTCCTCCAAAATAAGATCAACGATCTGATCATCGCTGTATCTCACCATTTTTTCGCCGGTAACATACGAATAACCTTCTCCGGCGCGCGCAAATAACAAACGAATAAAATCGTAGATCTCGGTAATTGTGCCAACCGTTGAACGCGGGTTTTTATTTACCGTTTTTTGCTCGATGGAAATTACAGGACTCAGTCCCGTGATCTTATCTACATCAGGTCTTTCGAGTGTTCCTAAAAATTGACGGGCATAAGATGAGAAACTTTCAATGTAACGTCTTTGTCCTTCTGCATAAATAGTATCAAATGCAAGTGATGATTTTCCACTTCCGCTTAAACCGGTAATGCAAACTAATTTATTTCGGGGAATGGTTAATGAAAGATCTTTGAGATTATTAGCGCGCGCGCCTATCACTTCGATCACTTCATCATCGAATAATTCTTCTTCTTCTCTTAGTTCTGTTTCAAATTCCGGCTTAGCCATTTTAGCACTCCAATTGGATCAACAAAGTTAAAGAAACTTTGAGACCAAAACATTTAAATAATGATAAGAAACCGGGATTGTTAATTAATCTTTGGAGCCAAGGTATCGGCCTTAGGAAGCTCAATAGATTCAGGCTCTTCTCGATCGTACATATAGCCATCTTCGGAGATAAGATCGAGGTAATACATAGAATAATCCTTTTTCAAATTCTTTGGGATCTTGAATTTGTAAACGAGGCCTTCCGGATTATGAAGTGTGCCTTTTACGAGCCAAGGATTCATTAATTTTATTTGCGTTTTATTGCATTTTAAATGTTTTGCTAAATAACTCAGGTCGGTAATGCTCGAATCAACACTAACGATCTTTACAGGGATTTTTGAATAATATTTTATTTTGCTGCGCTTAATTCCAAAATGGGTAGGGCTCGATAAAAGTGTTTTGTAGGCCATGAGCCTGTATACAAACTCCCCCGTTTGTTGATTAAGTAAAAGATCGTAATAGTTATTGGTCTTTTGTGTCTTAAGTGCGCGCTCAATTCCACCCATCCCTAAATTATAAGCCGCAGCCGAAAGCGTCCAGTTATTAAAGCGTTTATGAGCGTCCTTAAAAAATTTACAAGCCGCATGTGTTGATTTTTCTACATCCAGACGTTCATCAACCTCATCGTTCACAATAAGTCCGTAACTACGAGCTGCAGAAGGCATCAATTGCCAAAAACCAACGGCGCCCGCAGGAGAAACCTGATTAGACAGATGACTTTCGATAACGGCAATATATTTAATATCATCGGGAACGCCTTCTTGCTTTAAAATAGGCTCAATGTAAGGGAACCATTTTGCCACTTTATTGAAGAGAATGGCAGAGTTGTTTTTCCAGTATTTATTGGTAAAGAATTCACCTTCGAGGTTAGTTCTTATCTCGTAATTATCTACAGGTATAGGTTCATCGCAAAATCTAAGGTTAGATGGGATGTTGAGACCAAATACTTTGAAGTTATTATTCTCGTAGGCCACATCGCTTCGGTTGGGACTTTTTAGGAAGGTTATCTCTAGAAAATAGAAGATCAGGAAGATCGTGAGGAACAATACGATCTTGAGAGTATTATTCTTTATTTCATAAAAAACACTCAAGTTCATTTCTTTATAACAGTATTAAGATACAAAATCAAAAACACTATTACAACAAAAATAAGCGCGAGATACAACAAGTTATAAGAGAATTTAAAAATGAGGTTATAGGCTAGAACACAGGCTATTACTGAGATCAGGAGATATAGCACTGCAATTCTTTTCTCGGTTATGCCTCTAAAGAACAGATGATGTGTGGTATGATCCTTGCCGCCAATGAACGGTGAACTTCCTCTTGCAATGCGATTTATAAAAACAGTGGTAGTGTCAATAATTGGCAATAGAAACACTAAAAGTACGAGTGAGATGTTCTCTAACTCGCCATGATATAATCCAAAAGGCAAA
>CAYYUS010000530.1:0-2723 GCA_964474925.1 uncultured Akkermansia sp.
TGGAAAGGAAAATTAACAAGAAATTCTCGGTTTTGTCGGTTGTTGGCGCCATTGGCATCAGTACACTGGCTTACCTAACACCAAACAGCTATTATCAAGCCGCGTTGGAAAACGATTTTATAAAAGGGCTTAAAGAAAAGCTCGCATTGTATAACAAAACTGCCGCTGAAGATAGGGTGTATCTGCAATTAGATAAACCCATGTACGAACCGGGTGATGATATTTGGATCTCGGCATATATAAGAGATGGTATTACATTAAAGGCATCTGATAAAAGTGATATCATTCATGTTGAATTAATAAACCCCAAAGGAACAGTAGAAAAGAAAATAACGTTGATCGCCAAGAACGGTAAAGCCGCGGGTGATTTTGGAATTGATAAAGAAGCTTTAGGTGGTATGTACAAAATTCGTGCGTACACTAAATGGATGAAAAATGATGGTCCTGAAAATGCATTTGTAAAAGATCTTCAAGTTCAGGAAGTGATCCTGCCGAATTTAAAAATGAAATTAGATTTTGAACGTAAAGCGTTTGGTGCGGGCGATAATGTCATTGCAAAAATTGAATTGAATACTAATGAAAATAAACCATTGGCCAATTACAAAATTAAATGTGTTGCTAATTTAGACGGCCAAAAATTATTGGATCTTACCGAAGTTACCGATGAAGAAGGTATCCGTTACATTAAATTCGATCTTCCGAAAGAATTAAAAACAAATGATGGCCTATTAAATGTAATGATCGATTATAACGGAAGTACGGAAAGTATCTCTCGTTCTATTCCTATTGTATTAAATAAAATTGAATTAACACTTTTCCCTGAAGGTGGTGATATACTAAATGATGTGGAAAATGTGGTTGCATTTAAAGCCATGAACGAATTCAATAAACCCGCTGATATTGAAGGTGTAGTATTAACCGAAAAAGGAAGTAAAGTTGCTTCATTTAGTAGTTTTCATCAAGGCATGGGATCGTTCAAACTAATTCCGCAATTAGGTGAGAATTATGTAGTAAAGATCACAAAACCTGCAGGCATTACACAAACATATAAACTTCCTGAAACACTCGAGCGCGGTTATGCCTTGCATGTTGAGCAAACTAAGCCAAACGAAGTTGAAGTGGCAGTAAACACCACCGAGAAAGAAGAATTATCATTAGTAGCGCAAGTAAGAGGTAAAATTTATTACACTACGGTGCTGGATGTAAAACCGGGAAGTAATAAGATCTCTTTTCCAACTACTAATTTTCCAATTGGAGTTTCACAAATTACATTGTTTGATTCGAAAGGTATTCCACGTTGCGAACGTTTGGCTTTTGTAAATAAAGACAAACAAATGAATATTACCGTTGAAACAGAAAAAGAAAAATATTTACCACGTGAGAAAGTAAAAATGACCATCTCGGTAAAAGATGAGCGCGGTTTACCGATGCCTGCTAATTTATCAATGGCTGTGGTAAATGATCAGTTCCTAAGTTTTGCCGATGATAAAACTGGAAATATCTTATCACAAGTATTATTAGAGCAAGATATCCATGGAAAAGTTGAAGAGCCCGCTTTTTATTTCAATAAAAAAGAAGCGAAGGCCGATAAAGCATTAGATTACGTTTTAATGACATCTGGATGGAGACGTTTTACTTGGGAAAAGATCATTGACGAAGAAATGCCTGTGATCACTTTCTTGAACGAGAAAGCCATTGTTTCGGGAATTGTTTACAATTCGGAAACAGGAAAACCAATGTGTGATGTAAAGATCAAAGCAAATAACGGAACAGAATTTACCACAGATGATAATGGCAAATTCCTTTTCAAAAAATTAGATCTTGTTGATCAAGTAAATCTTTCATTTAATTATGATGGTTATTATCCTCAAGTGCAATATGTAAGAGATTATAACCAAAATATGGTGATCTACTTATACAAAAAACAAAATAACTATTATGGTTATCGCTCAAAAAGCAAAAAGAGCGGAGATTGGTTAGCGGAAGCTGACATGGTTCCTGCTTCGGCGCAAGGTGCAGGAATGGTAAACGAAAAAGCGGCCATGTTCAAAGCTGAGCCTATGGCAAAAAATGTTCCAGTAGATAATGTTGCCGTGAACAAACGCAAAGAAGGTGTGAAGAATGATAATGCTCCGGTAAAAATAGCTAAAGGTCCTAAATTAGAAGAACAAAATAAGATCGTGAAAGATCAAAAAGCTTTGGCTTCTGTTGCAGGCAAAAAAGAACATCCAAGAGCCGATAGACGCGATAAATTTGCCATGGATGATGAAATACTTGGTGATTTTGATCAACCAAATCAAATTGCACAAAATGTATATTACCGTGCACGCCAATACTACGCTCCTAAATATGAAAAACAAGAGAATGTTGAGAACCGTACCGATTTTCGTAATACCATTTACTGGAATCCAAATGTAGAAGTAGGATTTAGTGGTAAAAAAACAATTGAGTTCTATGCGTCTGATGATATCACTTCATTCCGCACAACTATTGAAGGAATTGGAAATGATGGAACCATAGGAAGAGTTGAAAAGAATTTCTTCTCGCAATTACCATTTGCTATGAGCACCAAAATTCCGGTGGAAGTTGCCACAGAAGATTTTGTTTCTATTCCTTTAACACTAAAAAATAATACGGACGGTCCTTTAGGTGGTGTTATTTCTATCACTGCTCCTGATGGATTAAAAGAAGTTGGAATTGTTCCTACTGTTCAAACTATAATG
>CAYYUS010000531.1:0-2718 GCA_964474925.1 uncultured Akkermansia sp.
ATTTACAAGCGTCGTAAAAATGCATTGTACGGAGATCGTATCAGTATTGATATTGCTAATATGATCTATGAAGTATTGGAAAGCTTAACTGCAGAATTCAAAGATCTTAATGATTATGCAGGATTTAATTTAGAATGTATCCGTTTATTTGGAATTGAAAGTCCGGTAAATGAAAGTGAATTCAATAGCATGCGCGAAGCTGATCTTGTTCAAAAATTATTTAATGGTATAGAAATACATTACCGCGATAAAACAAAACAAATAAGCGAGCAAGTATTCCCGGTTGTAAAAGATGTTTATACCAATCCAAGCAATACATTCGAAAACATTGTAACGCCATTTACAGATGGTATTCGTTCGATCCAGATCATGGCCAATTTAAAAAAGGCGTATGACACTAAAGGACGCGATATGGTATTGAGTTTTGAGAAGAACGTGGTATTGAATATGATCGACGATTCGTGGAAAGAACATTTACGCGAAATGGACGACTTAAAACAAGCCGTACAAAACGCATCTCTAGAACAAAAAGATCCATTGGTTATTTATAAGTTAGAATCGTTCAACTTATTTAAGGATATGATCATTAAAACCAATAAGGATATCATATCATTCTTAATGAAAGGTGGATTGCCTTCACAAAATGAAGAAGAGGCAAAGCGCCAGGCTCGTTTTACACAAGAGCAACCAAAAGCTAAGAAGGAAAAGCTAATTGAATCGCGCGAAGATATTATTGCAAAGGAAGAGGCGCAGGAACAACAAAAACCAAAAATTCAACCTATCCGAGTTGAGCAAAAAGTAGGCAGAAATGATCCTTGTCCTTGCGGAAGCGGCAAAAAATATAAGAATTGCCACGGCCAAGGCCAGTAAAAACACTTAATTCCAATTAAAAGCCCTTCAAAACGAAGGGCTTTTTTGTTTCCCGGCAATATTTATCCAATTTACAGCCCAATACTTTTGGTGATTAGCCCTTTTCCCGCGTTCCAATTTTTGCGGCAATCCACAATTTAAGAAAGGTTAGTTGCAAAAAACGCAATTAATCCCTCAAAAACACCCTTAAACAGGTCTTGAATCTACAAAATTCAAAAAAACGTGAAAATGGCTAGCGCTAATCCATTTCAAATCGGTTTGTGCTCGCTGTAGTTTTGCTTCATGATCCTGATGATTATGAAACAAACCAAATTAATAACACTAAGCTTCCTCCTACTCTTAATGAGTTATGGAAAAGCTCAAAAAAATACCATTGATACATTATTATGGGATAACGGTAATTATACGCTTGTTTCAGAATTAGGAAAGGTTTGGATCATGGAAAAAAATGATCGCAAACATAAAAATGTAAAGATCCATACCATAGATATAGTTGCCGGCAAGATCGAATATTTTTTTGAAGGCACATTTCATGATGTCATAATAAGCAACATCGATCGCATAACTCCCGGTAAATTTTACAACAATGCCATTTTCTTTAACAAGAATAATGTTCCTGTTATAAAATTCATGATAGATGACGGCATGACCTACGATAACGGAAGTTTTAAGAGTCATCAAAAACCGCGACCTGTAATTGTTGAAGAAGTTGAGGTAAAAAAACCTGTGATCACTAATTCGGTAGCTTCTACTCCTTCAGTTGCCACAGAGCAAATTGAAGAAAACGCAGAGGTTGTGTATGATGAAATAATATTTAATGACGGAAGAAAATTATCTGTAAAGATACTTTCGATCACAGGTGGTCAAGTTCACTATAAACGTTCGGATATTTTAAGCGGGCCCGTTTATATCATAAGCCTTACCATACCCGGAACAATAAATAAAGCGAAGGTTATTCCAACTAATGGCCATAAAATAATCGACTACAGAAATTAATTAAACCCAATAATAAACAATAAAAAAACCCAACAAAAATGAAAACAAAATCAATCATCGCAGCAATTCTATTTGCAACTAATATAATTGCTCAAACAAAACCAAGCATTGCTGTATTGAATATAGACAGCAAGGGTATCGTAAACAATTCGGAAGAAATGGGATACCTAGTTCGTTTAGAACTAGAAAAGACCGGTGTTTACACCGTACTTGATAAGTATGAGGTAAAAGAAATAACAGCGGCCAACAAAATTGATCTAAGCAACTGTTATTCAAAAACATGTTTAATTGAAACCGGGAAACTTTTAAAAGTAGAAAAAATGTTGAGCGGAAACGTTGAGCGTTTAGGAGAGAAGATCGTTATCTCGCTTCGTTTAATTGAAGTAGAAACAGGCAAAGTTGAAAAAACAGAATCAACTGAATATTTAAATCTCCCAGAGGTTCAAAAAATGGTAGCTATTTCTGTAAAAAAATTGGTTGGCCAAGAACCGGATCCTAACATGGTAAAATTATTGATCGACTATGATATTCCAATTGAAAGTCCAAAGAATACTTTGAAACTTAACGGGCCACGCATGGGATTTTCGCACACGCTTGGTGATGCTGGGAAAATACTTACTGAAGCGGACCCAAAAAATGGGGTTTTGAACTTTACAGTCTTAAGGATCCGACTGTTTCATTTCAATTTGGATGGCAACAAGAATTTCAATACATCAGTGCCGGAAATTTCCAGGCCTTAGTTGAGAACATCTTTTTAATTGGCGGACTGGAAAGCGGAAAATTTATCCCTTCTTACACTCCACTTTTAGGATTTAGGTTCGGAAAAGGAAATGGTGCTTGGGAATTTGGGTT
>CAYYUS010000532.1:0-2716 GCA_964474925.1 uncultured Akkermansia sp.
TTCATTAAATACTCCTTCTTTGTCTACATTTAAATACGTAACACTTGCGCCTTGCTTTTCCAAATGCGCACACACATCCAAAACAGCTTTATGTTCTGTTGTTATCGTAATAATATGACCGCCCTTTGTTTTGTACGCTTCGTAAATTCCTTTGATGGCTAGGTTTATAGATTCTGTTGCGCCCGATGTAAATATCAATTCACCAGGCTCACAATTAATTAAAGAAGCTACTTGTTCTTTTGCCTTATCTACCGCGGCCTCTGCTTGCCAACCAAACGCGTGCAATTTACTCGAAGCATTCCCATAATTTTCGGTAAAAAAAGGCAGCATCGCTTCTACAACTTCGTCATCAACACGTGTTGTTGCATTATTATCAAAATAAATAGTGTTGAGCTTCATTTATACTTTACCTTTGCCGATCAGGTGTTCAAAGGTATAAATAAACATTATTTACTGCTCCATTTCATTGTTTTTATTTGGGGCTTTTCACCCATTCTTGGGCGCTTCATCACGGCCGATGCCTATCAATTAGTTTGGTGGAGAATTTTAGCAACTGTTACTGTGATGTTCCTTTATATCCAAATGGCAAGGATCAATTATATCATTGATAAAAAAACAATTCTACAATTGGCAGGAACAGGAGTGATCATTGCCATACACTGGCTTTGCTTTTACGGCGCTATAAAAGTTTCAAATGTGTCGGTTACTATGGTGGCTTTTAGTACAGGCACTCTTTTTAGTTCTATAGTAGAACCTATTTTGTTTAAACGAAGAGTTCGCTTGTATGAAGTTATCATTGGTTTAATAATCATTGCGGGCATAGGTTTTATTTTTACCATCGAAACTACTTACCGACTCGGGATCTTACTTGGCGTTATTGCCGCATTTACCGCTGCTATTTTTGGTGTTATTAATGGACTCATGATCAAAAAAACAGAAGCGGCCGTGATCTCCTTTTACGAATTGCTTGCCGCTTTTATTGCACTCAGCATTTATCTTTTAGGTACTCAAAAGTTTGATGCGCATTTTTTTGCATTAGATAACCGCTCCATTTTAGGATTAACTATTCTTTCATTGGTATGCACCGTTTTCCCTTTTATTGCTTCGGTAAATTTGAATAAATATATTAGCCCGTACACACAGATCCTTACCGTTAATCTCGAAACTGTTTACGGCATTATTTGGGCCATACTTTTTTACGAAGAGAATTTAGAGCTTACACCTAGTTTTTATATAGGAGTACTTATTATTTTATTCGCGGTGTTTTTAAACCCTCTCATCAAAGCTCGCTTACACCAAACTAAGGTTGGTTAATAGCCACAAAGACGCAAAGACACGAAGTTTTATGCGATTCTTGCATTTCTTTGTGACTTTGTGTCTTTGTGTCTTTGTGTCTTTGTGGCAAAAAAAGTACTTGGCTTTAACTAAAAAACATTTTAATTTTATACCAATGAAAAAGAATAATTGCCTTGAGTGCGGCGAAGAAATAAAAGGCCGAGCCGATAAAAAGTTTTGCGACGATAATTGCCGCAATAATCATAATAATAAGATCAACAGCGAAGGAAACAACCTGGTAAGGAACATTAATAACACGTTGCGTAAGAATCGTCGCACATTAAAAGCGATATTAAAACGGGAAGAACATGTAAATGTTAGCCGACAAAAATTGGTAGATCAGCAATTCAACTTTAAGTATTATACCAATATGGTAACAACAAAGAATAATACTACATATTACTATTGCTATGAATTTGGGTACAGATTGCTAGAGAATAATTACATTATGGTGGTGAAGCAAAGCGATAAGCCCAAAGAGAAACAGGCAAAATAATTATTTCAGTTTCCTTCCGATCTCTCTCTCTGCATCTTTCTTTTTGATATCCTCACGCTTATCAAATTCTTTTTTCCCTTTCGCCAAAGCAATATCCACTTTTGCAAAACCTCTATCGCTTAAAAATAATCTTACCGGAATAATTGTCAAGCCCCGATCCTTTAGTTTGCCCTCTAATTTTCGTAGCTCTGTTTTACTCAACAATAATTTTCGCTCGCGCAAAGGCTCATGATTTTTAAAAGATGCCTCGGAGTATTCGGTGATATGTAAATTCTTAATATAGAGTTCTCCGCCTCTGAAATAGCAATAACTATCGCTCAAACCCGCTTTTCCTTCTCTTATCGATTTTATCTCGGTGCCTTGGAGTACTATTCCGGCCGTAAATTGTTCGAGGAATTGATAGTCAAATCGGGCCCTTCGGTTCTCTATATTGATCTTATTACTTAACTTAGGCACAGGGCAAAATTACTAATTATGTTAGACAGTACAATTAATTTAGTAAAAGCAGATATTGCAGACGCGGCGTTGATAGAAAACCTTGCCCGTACTATTTGGCACGAATACTACCCAAGTATCATTACCGTTGAGCAAATTGACTACATGCTCAAAAAAATGTACAGCAAAGAGAGCTTAATGGAGCAAATGACCCAAAAGAAGGACATGTTCTATCTTGTTCTTGTAAATCACGAACCTCAAGGATTTATTTCAATTACCCATAACGAAGAAAAAAATTATTTCCTGAACAAATTCTATTTGATCCAAAATAGTGCCGCTAAAGGAAAAGGCACCCGCGCGTTCAAACAACTACTTTCTATTTTACAGCCAAACAAAATTACGCTCACCGTAAACCGCCAAAATTATAAATCCATTAATTTTTATTTCAAG
>CAYYUS010000533.1:0-2707 GCA_964474925.1 uncultured Akkermansia sp.
TCGCTCAGGCAAATTCGTACTTCCCTAAATGGGCTCGGGTTTTACATTAGGATTATCATTCTTTAACACTTATAAATTCATATTTAGAGGTCAAAATCTTAATATTGTATATGCTAAACAGAATCTATATCAGAAGGATCGTATTTATTTCTTTTCTTCATTTTTTATTGAGCATTACCATTGCGTTTGCTCAAAAATCAGGTACAAGTGCAAAACCTACTAAAACCGTAGCAAAAGAAACGGAAGCCCTCGAATGGCATACCGATCTATTTAAGGTTTACGATATTTCAAAAAAGACCAAGAAACCTATTTTCGCTTTCTTTACCGGAAGCGATTGGTGTGGCTGGTGTAAAAAATTACAAGCTGATGTGTTTGCAAAACCTGAGTTCATCTCTTGGGCTAGTAAAAATGTAGTTCTTTTAGAATTGGACTACCCTCGTTTTAAGCAATTATCGCCAGAATTAACCCAACAAAATCAAAACCTTCAGCAAACATTTCAAATTGCTGGCTATCCTACTATTTGGATGTTTAACTTAGATAAGCCTGATACCAGTAGTAAGTTTAATATTGATGCTATTGGATCTTTAGGCTATCCTCAAGGCGCAGAGCAAGGCAAAGAGCAGGTGAAATTCCTTAACGATGCGAATCGTTTAATGGATGCTAAGAAGAACGGAACGAAATAGTTTCAACTGAGAACACACCATTCTAATAGTTATACCTCCGCGTCTTCGTGCCTCCGTGGCTAAAAATTTACGTTGTCGCGGAGCGACGGTTTCTAAAAGTCAACTTTCACATATAACAACGGCAAAAAGCCCAATTGATAATTCCTTATCAATGGATCTTTTGTGAGATCAGCAGGATCTGGAGCATAACTTAAGGCTAGTATATTCTTAGACGACAAGATATTTAAAATATCCAAAGCAATTTCGGTTGAAACTTTTTTGCCGTTTATTTTATAAGATAATCTCAAGTCTAAACGATTATACGGCGCAAATTGCTTTGTGTTCACCGAATCGCTCACAGGAATTACGTCCATTACCGCGTTACTTGCTGGTATATTTACAGGGGAATAACGGCGTCCGCCACCATAGGTAAATTTACTTCCAATGCTAATGCTATTCTTTTTTGATTTACCTAAAGCAAATTCAAGTCCTGTCAATAAATTCATCATATAATTACCATTAAAATCGGTATTATGTACTTTATTATCGCTTCCGGTGTATTTACTCTCAAACAAACTGGCGCTATATAATAAGAACCAATGCTTATGAAATAATTTTTCTAAAGTAAATTCAAGTCCGTAATTATAACCCGTACCATTGTTAACCATTGTGTATTGAGGGAAAAAGCGCGTAAATGTTGCGCCTCTATTCAATAACGATGTACTATTAGGCATTACGTAAACCGGAATATTCCATAAATACTGGTAATACAATTCGGTTTTAATTCGCAAATATTTTGAAGGGAAAATATCATATCCTAAAACCACGTGTTGACTTTTTGAAAAATCAAGATCTTTATTTGTTGGAGTACGATCATTGTTAGCTATCAAAACACCATTATTTACTATACTATCAGGTCGTGCATAATAAATATACGTTGGTTGCATTTGGCTGTGTAAACCATAGGCTAAACTTATAGACTGATTGTTTCGTATATCATATTTAATACTCGCACGTGGTTCAATGGCGTACTTGTTATTGAGTGTAAGTAGTTGCGTAAACAAACCTGCATTGAACGTTAATTTATCGCTGAATTTATGTACGTAAGTAAAATAAGGTTGTATCAAACAAAAACTGGTTTCAACTTCCTCTCTGAGTTTAAAATTCTTATTCTCGATCTTAGTTGGAATGGTATCATACAATGAATTGATCTTGATCTTATCGTAAAAATTAATCCCGATCACATTAGCCAAAAATCCTGTTTTAAAACTATTTCTCGAGTTGATCTTGTGTTTAACGAACCACGATAGCGTTGTTTTATATTCATTGAAATTATAATCTAAAATATTTGGTATAGTATCTTTTGGTTTAAAATTTGGGTAACGCAATACCTGGTAATGCTTAGAGTTAACGCTTTGTCCCGACTGTGCAATGGTTGTACGCATTAGTGTTTTTGAATTGAAAGAATACACATGGCTCAAAATTCCAACGCCCATATTGGTGCGGAAATATTGATCGCGATTAAGATCGCCGTACAATTCGCGGGGACGAACTGTATCTTTACTTAAAATAATATCAATAGTGCTTAATCCACCAATACCACTAAACGTAAATATCCCCGCCTTTTTTGTAGGGAAGTTTAAACGAATACCAACATCTTGATAACCCGGCACAGCGCTTGTTCCTAAATTAAAATTTACTGCCGAAAATAATTTGAGTGTAGAATAACGATACGTAATTAAATAGCTAGCTCCCGATTTTTTACTCAAAGGTCCTTCTAAAGCTAATTCGGTTCCTAAAAAACCAAATTGAAATGTACGCTCATGCTTTTCGTTATTTCCATTACGCATTTTAAGATCGAACACAGCTCCCAATGCATTTCCATAATTGGCGGGAAAAGCGCCTGTGTAAAAATCGCTATTGGCTAAATATTTATTATTGATCAAGCTTTGCGGACCGCCGGCCGAACCTGCCACTGCAAAGTGATTTGGGTTAGGAATATCAACTTCCTCTAAACGCCATAATAAACCGGCAGGACTATTTCC
>CAYYUS010000534.1:0-2707 GCA_964474925.1 uncultured Akkermansia sp.
ATAGGCGGTATTATGTTTGTGCAAAATATTAGTTTTGCAAAATTAATATAGTTACTGATCTCAGCGTACTTTCTGCCGCTATAAGTTCCCGAAACCCAATTTACGTTACCTGTAACATTATAGTTTATCCAACCTCCCTTAAAAATATTTTCATCAAAATCGGCCATAATAATTGGGCAACCGCCGCTAGTTAATTTTACTTCATTAAAATCTCTTATGGTAAACTGAAGATCACTATTGTATTGACTAACGATCAACGTCATGGTCCCTTTGCCACAAGGGGTTAAATTACTCGCAAAGTTTGAGTAGCCCGACGATCGAACAGAAACCAGTGGGCTGCCGCATGAAGTTCCGCTTATATACCTGTCTATGCTGTTTTTCCCAATTGCATCTGCAAACGGCTTATTTTTATTTCCAGGCGTAAATTCAACAGAATCTATGATCACCAATCGCGATTGAAACGGCGTATGACCGTTCACGTCAAAACTCAATAATTGATTAATAGTTACTTTGGTTGGTACTACAGGATTTCCTGTACTTAATTTCACAACACGTTTTTCTATATCTACAGAATCCAATTGAACCATACTGCCATAATCATTCAAGATCACACCATTCAAATTAATACGGATCTTATCACCAACGGCTAAACCACCTGCATTAAGTAATTTTACTTGTAAAGCACCGGTAGCATCCTCCACATAAACTGTTTTATAAATATTACCACTTTCTTCGTCGGCCGTAACTATGCATTCTAAATTCACGTCTCCCGAAAATTTATACCATTTCGTTTGCTGTGGCCCTCCGCTGAGATAATAATCCTCATAGCATTTACGAATAGAATCAATTTTAATATAACCACTCATAGCAGGAGGATCTTTAACCGGCGGAAGATCGAATTTCTTTTTACAAGAAACATTGATCAATAGCGCTACTATAACAAAACAATAAACTATCTTTTTCATTTTTTAATTCTCCTTTACAATTACATCATCCACTTCATAGGTTGTTGAACCCGCTGTGGTACTTTTATACTTATATGCAAAACGCGTATTCGCATTTTTGTAAGCATTTAACGAAATACTTCCCGAGGCTGTCCACGCATAATTACCCGGGTTATTTGGCGATAATGCAAAACCTGTGAGTTGCGTCCACGTAGCCGTTGAAGGTGCACCTGAAGAGTAATTTGTAGAGATCCAAAGTTCCAACTGATCTCCTGCAAACTTTGCAGCAGTTCTAAAACTTAAAACAGGATTGGCTGATGCAGCTAAGTTAATTGCAGGTGATATCAACCAGTTCTCTGAATTTGTATTTCCAGAAAGATATCCTGATATTTTTCCAAATTTATCAGAACCAAAAGAACTTGCTGTCCATAAAACCGATCCATTTACAACTGATTGCTGGGTCCAACCGCCGCTCGTTAAAGAATTATCTTCAAAATCTTTTTTAATGTAAATTGTACAACCCGTGCCGTTCATGTTTGCTTCTGCAGTATTTCTTATAGCCAACTGACTTGTTCCTTGATAAGCCGTAGCAATACCCATTAACGTTCCATTGCCTGTTGGAGTTTTTTCAAGAGCAAAATCAGCAAAATTACTTGTGCGAACTATCAACTGAGAACCATCACAATCTTGAATAGTGCGATTAAGCGAATATTGCCCTATTGGATCTGACCAATATTGATTTGCATCAGTTGGTGTAAAAGCTACATTAGTGAGTTGAACAAGATCTCCTAAATAAGTAGAAAGACTTGAATTCATTTGGGCAATGCTTAAAACACGAGGTTGCGGCTTTGCACCTGAAGCAAATTTTACCACAAACTTTTCATAGTCGAGCGAATCAATTTCTAATATATCAGTGTCTTCGTTCAAGTTCACATCCAAACCTTTTAAATTTACACGAACAGAATCGCCAATAAAAAAACTAGAACGTTGCGTAAAATCTAATCGCATAGCACCGGTATTGTAGCGATCGCGTAAATAAATTTCCTTATAAAAATTACCGCTTTGTTCGTCGGCCACAACTACACCAATAAAATAAACATCTTGAGTAAACCGTTTAGCGCAACTATTTGTACAGGTTGCAATAGCATTTAATTCTGCTGCCGAATATACTTTGTGACCGCTAATATTAGTAGCAGACGGTTGTGTAACTTCTTTTTTACAGCTGCTAATGACAACAACGCATAAACTTAAGATGCTATATTTAAAAAATTGCTTCATGCTCTTAAAAATTAAAATTAATTGTGGCCATAAATGTAGTACCTGTCATATAAAAATATCTGTTATCGAATTTACTGATGTTTGAATTATCCCAACGTAAGGCCTCAAACCCACCGGTGATGATATTTTTATTATTCAATAAATTATTAGCGCTCAAATTAAAATTCAAAAAATACTTTTTCTTGATCCTTAATGATTTCCCGGCATTAAAATTAACCGTATAATAACTTGGTAATTGCTCTTGCTCGGTTATCAAATTCACTTGCGGATCGGTAGAAACATATTTCGTTAGAGCTTCCGCAGTCCTTCTGTCGGGGTTTGGATCGATATACACCTGATCAAAGTAATTAAATGTAATTCCCGCGAACCAGAATTTTTTACCACTATAGCGGTAACCAATTCCTGTAACTAATTGCGGACTAACCCCAATTCTATAATTATTTAAATACACTGTTCTTTCGGCAAACAAACTTTTATTGTTATTA
>CAYYUS010000535.1:0-2705 GCA_964474925.1 uncultured Akkermansia sp.
ATTAAAATTACAAAAAAATAATAGGAACCCAGAGAGAAGTATTGAATATTTTAAATGAATATAAATGGCCAGGAAATATTAGAGAACTAATGAATGTTATAGAACACATTATTGTTACAAACAAAAATGGAATGATAGATATAAAGAAAGCGACTTTGCTTTTGGAACAGAGCCAAATGAATTTCTAAAAGAATGGTTGGCTCAATTTCCCCCTTCAAATATTTCTGATCTGGAAAATAAATTTGAGGTATTACATTCGAAGAACAAAAGCAGAGAAACACAAGACTCAAAGCATGACACTACTGAAAAGGAATTGAGGATGGGTATGAGGTATTCCTTAAGGGAACATAAAAAGGAATGCGCTGGCTGCAAACTTGTTCCTACGACAATGGAAAGTACAAAGTGTGGCGTATGTGGTAATTTTTAATAATAAATAAAAAATCATGGAAGAAAAAACAAAATTACTCTTTAAGGCTTATTTGGCTTTGAATTCAACCGAGCAAGAAGCTTTTCAGAAAGCTATCCGAGAATATGGTACTAAAGTTACTCTACAAGAGCAACGAAATTACTCTGAAGCTTTTAATAAAAGTTTAGGACCTATTATGGGTGCTAAATGCGGTTTGTGTGGTAAATAGCGACTAATTACCTATCGCTAACAAAGCACACTCGTGTTTCTTCGCTTCGTTTCTCAGCCACAAAACCCGAGTAAGCTTTGCACACATCCATGCAATGTAGTGTGGCGAAGTCACATTTATGTGCGTGCCTTTCGGGTCATAATACGTGGCCTCTAGTAGGTGGGCATGTAAGATTTTATGAAAGGTCTAATAGGATAACAGCTATTTTTTGCTTTATTTTGGTTAGACAAATGAAGGTTGATGAAGGAAACAATATTTATAAGCCATGCAACGCCAGAAGACAATGAATTTACAATTTGGATCGCGTCACGATTAGAGCTACTAGGCTATAAAATTTGGATAGATAAAAACGAACTTCTTGGGGGAGAGAAATTTTGGGAGGAAATTGAAAAAACGATAAAGGAAAAATCCATTAAATTCTTACTCGTATATTCGAATAATATTTGTGACATAAATAATCCTGGGAAAATAAAAAGTGGTATACAAAAAGAGGTAGATTTCGCAAAAACAATTTTATCTCAAGATAATCAACTTAAAGATTTTATCACTTTACTTCATATAGATCAGTCGCCTTTTAATTTATTTGATGGTTCTCAAGAATTGAATCAAATTGTATTTAATAGCAATTGGGCTGAAGGACTTGAAGTCCTTTTGAAGAAATTCAGTAAGGATAATATTCCAAGATCCAGCACCCAGACAACAAATAGCTTCTCCAAATGGTATTTAGACGAATATCTTATAAAGAATCAAATCATAAAAAAACGAGAGCTTTATTATACTAACTGGTGGTCAGTTGAACAAATACCTCAGAACTTTTTTATTTTTAAATACAAAAATGAAGAGCAGGCAAAAGCCATTAGCGAGATCAACAAAAATATTATAAGTGTTACCAATGCTAATTGTATAACGTCCTTTGAAAGAAATTTGAATTCGGAGATACTTCATAATAACGAAAAGCTTGAAATAATTCCTGAAGAGATCTATGCCATTAAGATATCTGATATATTACTGGGATTCGAAAGGGAGACCTTCCCTAATCAAAGAGATGCCGAGAATCACTTTAAAAAACTTCTTAAAAGGTCGCTACATACTTTTTTTAAAGAAAATAAACTTTATTGGTATGAGTTGGCCAACAAAAACCAAGCTTACTATCATACTCCAAGCAGTTTACCCTCTTCAAAAGTAAATTTTATTTACCAATTCAGGAAAAAGCACACGAAAAAAAACAAAAAACTCTATGGCAAATACTTAACATTGGGTAAGTGGCACTTTGCGTTATCACTTAAGCCCATGTTAAATCCATACTTAGGCTTTGCGATCAAAAGTCACATCGTGTTTACGGATCACGGTTTTAAAACGTGGGAAGACAAAGCACTACTTCACTCACACCGAAGAAAGAAAGGGAAAAGAATGTTTAATGAGGAATGGCGAGATTTACTATTGGCCTTTATTCAAAGTTTAAAGAACGAGAACGCTATAATCGAAATTAAAGTTTCAGAGAGTGAACATTTAATAATGAAGTCAAATGTAGAATCATTTTGGTCAGATTACGGATATTTTGATCCCAAAGATAAAAATCGGCAAAACATCTTCATCTACGAAGAACGTGATGAGGAAATAGAAGATATTGAAGACGTTGTTTTAGAACCCGAGCCAAATGATAATTAAACCAGAACTAAAGTTCATTAAGGAACCGCAGCTATCCTTCGGATTTGGACAGAAAACTTCTGATCCAAGAGATGGTTTAATGTTATATGGTGCATTTGATCGTGAAAAAATAAAAGGTCAAATAAACATTGGCATAGTTGGTGCTGCACAACAAAGAGATTTTTTAAAGACGTATCTACAAAAAATACACAAACCGATTCACAATAATTCAGACGGAATTGCCCGCCCTTTTTTTGCTGGACTTGAATCGATTTTCGGAATACATGTTAACTTTGAAAATATCGTGGAGCTAGATGTTTCATCAGATGAAATAATTAAATTCCTTCATTATACTGATGGCCATCAAAGAGTTCTCAATCTTTCAAATCTTGATGCCAATGAGTTGTTAAAATACTCTAAGCA
>CAYYUS010000536.1:0-2700 GCA_964474925.1 uncultured Akkermansia sp.
AACCATTCATGCCGGCTGCAAATGCCAAATAAGGATCAGCTAATGCCGAACCAACTAAATGAGTAGTATGCGCAGAAACGTTTCCTCCTTCATGATCAACATGTATGGTTTGATATAGACGCATTAAACGTTTGAAATCAACTTGGTCGTAACCTAGCATGTGCGCAAAGTTTGCTGCCCAATCTAATTTGTGATTCGGTTCAATATGAACGCCACCTTTGTATTTACGGCGATAAATATATGCTGCTATCCTTGGTAAACGTGCAATTAGATTCATTGAATCTTCATAAGCGTAATCCCAATAATCTTTTTTACTCATTCCTTTAGCATACGCGTTTGCATAGCCATAACTCCAATAACAAACTGTGTCATTGGATGTGTATCAGGAGGTAACTTTTCGATCACATCAAATACATGCTTTGGAACGTTATTACGTTTTGTCCACTCAGTTGTAATAAATGTTACATCATCTTGCGTTGGTAATTCCCCAACTAGCATCAAATAAAAAATACCTTCCGGTAACGGTTCAGTACCTCCTGGCGCTTTTGGTAACTGCTTACGTAATTCAGGGATGCTGTATCCTCTAAAACGAATTCCTTCTTCAGGATCTAATCGCGATGTTTCGGTAACCATACCTACCATGCCACGCATACCTTGGTATACTTGGGCCACAGTGATCTCGCCTAATTTTAGGTCACCATTATTCTTAATAATATCTTTGATCTCAGCCGCCAGTACTTCTGCCTTGCCTTTGAACTTCTCTTTTAATGTGTCCATAGAAATTTTGGAATTAACTCCTGCTAATTTAACGAGTGTGTTTAAAATAAACTAATATTAAAGCTTATTTTATTTAAGGTGGATTCTAAAAATTGCTTTTTTGTCGTTAAACTTCGTTTTAAAAATGCTCATTTACATCGGTAAACTGCGCTTTTTAATCCCGATAGCTATCGGGATCGTTCGCCTAAAAAAATCTAATTTTTAGAACCCACCTTAGGATTACTTCAAAAACTTGAAGGAATCGCCTATAAAACGGGCTGTTCCGCCAAGCTGTTCTTCAATACGTAAAAGTTGGTTGTATTTTGCTATCCTATCGGTACGACTGGCCGAGCCGGTTTTTATCTGTCCGCAATTAAATGCTACCGAAAGATCTGCTATTGTAGTATCCTCGGTTTCGCCGCTTCTATGGCTCATTACTGAGGTATAACTGTTATTATGAGCTAATTGAACCGCATTTACCGTTTCGGTTAAAGTTCCAATTTGGTTAACTTTTACCAAGATAGAATTGGCAACGCCTTTTTCAATACCTTTTGCAAGGAAGTCCACGTTGGTCACAAATAGATCATCTCCTACTAATTGAGTAGTGGCCCCAATTTTATCGGTAAGCAATTTCCAGCCATTCCAATCATCTTCTGCGCAACCGTCTTCAATTGAAAGAATAGGGTACTTTTTACGCCATCCGGCCCAATAATCCACCATTTGTGCGGCGGTTAGTTTGTCGCCTGTAGATTTTTTGAAGTGATATACTTTTTCATCTGCTAAATAAAACTCAGACGCCGCAGCATCTATAGCAATGTAAATGTCTTTTCCTGCTTTGTAACCAGCCTTATCAATAGCCTGCATCACAGCTTTGATAGCATCTTCATTGTTTTTAAAATCCGGAGCAAAACCGCCTTCATCACCAACATTAGTGCTCATTTTTTGCGCTTTTAAAACCGCTTTTAAATGATGAAATACTTCGGTACCCATTTGTAAAGCCTCGCTAAAACTTTCGGCACCAACCGGCATGATCATAAATTCCTGAAAATCGATACCATTATCGGCGTGAGCTCCACCATTTAAAATATTCATTAATGGAATAGGCAAAGTGTTGGCATTTATTCCGCCAATATAGCGGTATAAAGGCTGGCGACACTCTTCTGAAGCAGCTTTTGCTACTGCTAAGGACACGCCCAAAATAGCGTTTGCGCCAAGATTTGCTTTGTTCTTTGTGCCATCTAAAGTAATTAATGCTGTATCAATAGCGCTTTGATCAAATATATAAGCACCTTTTAAATGTTCGCGAATTACGCCATTCACATTGTTAACGGCTTTTAAAACGCCTTTTCCCATGTAGGTCTTTTTGTCGTTATCCCTCAATTCTACCGCTTCATGGCTTCCGGTGCTTGCTCCCGAAGGAACTGCGGCCCTTCCTAAAATACCATTTTCGGTGATCACATCCACCTCTATGGTTGGATTTCCTCTTGAATCTAAAATTTGACGGGCTACAATTGAATTTATATACGACATATGGATAAAAGTTAAGCGACGAAATTAAGGTTTTTGAGAAAAAAGTGAAAGAAATGTTATGAGTATTTTGTCGTATTTATCAAGGCCTTTGGTAAAATTTTGGTAATATTCTTTATCAAAATTTACATGTTAAAAACATAGGGCTTACCTCAGTTTAGCTGAGGTTCTAACCCATATCTTCGTTACATGCAGCATCCCTTTAAAACACTGGCCGCACTAGCCTCGCTTTTCCTTATTTTGGGCTTAATGGCTTTTGTTTACCCTAAAGCAGGGATAAGTTTAGGCGGCGGTGTTGTTCTCAAATTCCCGGAGCTATCCGAATTACTTCATGAAAAGCAAGCAAAAAAAGACATTTCAAAAATCTTAGAGCTGGCCGATAAGATCAATGCCAATGATTCTATTGCAGAAAGTGAT
>CAYYUS010000537.1:0-2697 GCA_964474925.1 uncultured Akkermansia sp.
AAGAACAAATGACTGATTACTCAATGATTGCATTAACAACATTCTAGTTTTTGCTGATGGCGAATATATTGATCCGGAAAAATGGTCAAATGGTCGATACTCACCAACACCAACCATTATTGAAGCTGCGATGTCACTTTTCAATAAACACTCTGTAAATGATATCTCAAGAAGTGATGCTTCTGCGAAAAATTTACAAGTGACAAGTAAGACAGTTTCTGAAATAATACTCAATGCGAAAGTAAAAAATGAAAAAGCTATTTGTTTTGTCACTGGGGTGCCTGGAGCAGGTAAGACTTTAGTAGGTCTAAACATTGCTGCACAGCACTACGATAAAACAAAAAAATCAAGCACCGTTTTTCTTTCTGGTAATGGTCCTTTAGTCGCAATTTTAAGAGAAGCGCTTACTCGAGATAAAGTTAAACAAGAAAAAGAAAAAAATAATAAGATTAAAAAAGGTGAAGTATTTAGTTCCGTAAAAACTATAATTCAGAACGTCCACCACTTTAGAGATGATTGCTTGAAAGACAATAATTCCGCACCATTTGAACACGTGACTATTTTTGATGAGGCTCAGAGGGCATGGGATCTAGCGCAAACTTCTAGCTTCATGAAACGCAAAAAAAATCTACCGAACTTTAGTCAATCTGAACCAAACTTTCTCATTTCCTGTTTGGACAGACATCAAGATTGGGCTGTGATAATTTGCCTAGTTGGAGGTGGTCAAGAAATAAATACTGGAGAAGCCGGAATAGCAGAATGGATTGACTCTGTAAACACATCTTTTCCCCATTGGAAACTATTTATTTCGAATAAATTGACAGATTCCGAGTACGCTGCAGGCAAATCCTTAGAATTAGTAAAAGGAAATCTAAGTGTGACTTATAAAGAAGAGCTACATCTTTCCGTTTCCATGCGTTCCTTTCGAGCTGAAAATCTATCGCTTTTAATAAAAAATATTCTAGACATTAATCTTAATGAGGCGAAAAAAAACTATTCCCTTCTCAAAAATAAGTATCCCATCGTTATTTCCCGTGATTTATCCAAGGCAAAAAAATGGTTAAAGGAAATAGCTAGAGGCAGTGAACGATATGGTATAGTTGTTTCATCTCATGCTGAAAGGTTAAAACCCCATGCTATTGATGTTAAATCTCCAATGGATCCCGTTCATTGGTTCCTCGATGAAAAAGATGACGTTAGATCCTCCTATTACCTAGAAGATGTTGCGACAGAATTTGATGTACAAGGTTTGGAGTTAGATTGGTCCTGCGTTGTTTGGGATGGTGATTTCAGATTTTCACAAAACGATTGGAAGACATTTGAATTCAGAGGAAGTAAATGGCAAAACATAAATAAAGAAGAACGAAAGCTTTATCTCAAAAATGCATACCGAGTACTTTTAACTCGCGCTCGACAGGGAATGGTTATTGTAGTTCCATTTGGGGAATTAGAAGATAACACAAGAAACCCTGAGTATTATGATCATACTTTCAACTATTTGAAAGAATTAGGATTTCCTGTTATTTAGTCAAAAAACATTTGCAAACAAACATTCGCTTCATTATTAAAAATATGGGATTTGGAATGATTAATTTTCACTGTCATTTTATCTAACAACATATTTTGTAGCTCCTTCAATCTGTAAATCGGATAATAATCAATTTCTGCTTGATTATTTTTTTTGTAATAAACTTTATTCGTATTAATTTCTCCGTTACATACTTCTAAACCACTTATATTAGAAAAAGCTAAATAATGAATGAACGTTTGAAATTTGTACTTATAATATTGCTTGTCCCGTTTGTCATCAAACAAAATAAAATTTCTTTTTAAATTAATATATTCATCAAATGAAGAAATTCTTTTAATCAAAACTCCAACCGTTAAATCTGAAAGTATATTTGGAAAAATCGAATCAACTAAAACCAAATTCATTTGTTGGGTAACATTTTCAAACTTCTGAAAGAGAAGCTGGTGTTCTAATCTAACTTTACTTAAGTCATTTATTGAATAACAATCATTAACACGATAAATAATATGATATTCTGCAAATAAGTTCCCTTTCAAATGAATGAAATTCGACTTGCTAGATTGGATGAATGCTGCAGTTTGCTTAACACTTTGTTTCAATTTATAAATATTTAATATGAATGATCAACTTCATGAACACAAAATTAATACCTCATATAGTTTGATAACAAAAAACTTACCGGATGTTTTTTAACACCCTATTCTGCGCTCACTACAGCCAATTGGATATAATCCCTCCACCAACCATCAAATTCCCACACCCCAATCCCAACTCAAAACCTGACAGCAGGATACTTGGTAGATACTTGGGGGATACTTGGGGGATAGTTGGTACTTAGTTGCTATGACAAGGTATTGCTACCTGCCTGCCGGCAGGCAGGTGGCAAATTGTCATAGCAATAAAAAGCTGCCAAAATTTCGCATTGGCTGCTGTTCATAAATGAAAATGAAATAATGCTACGAATTATAGCAAGGTTTGCTTTGGTTTTGTAGTAATTTTACCTTTAAAGTGTAAAGAAAAATAAAATGAGTGCAGTTTAGAGAAGATTTGCAGTCAAATTTGCTTCTATGTTTTGTTTTTCATCATATTTGTTTTGACAAAATTCCAAGAAACCATAGCTATTGTCAGAATCCCATTTTTTTACAAAAATCATCAGATCTTTAAAT
>CAYYUS010000538.1:0-2694 GCA_964474925.1 uncultured Akkermansia sp.
AACCGGAACAATGGTCTTTGTTTTTTCTTTTAAACTCATAGCATCCGCCTCGTCTAATTTACCATCCTTAGAAAGTTCGCTTATCATTTTATTGAGGTCATTGCTTAAGCCATTCAGTTTTTGTCTTAGATCATAAGCAGAGTAGGGTGTTCTCTTTAAATTGGTTTCATCATCGCCAATAAACAAATAGGTTGGCGTATCAAAATCATCCAATTTATTCATAAAACGTAATTGTGCGGTGTCGGGCTTGGTTGTTTTTTGTGTGGAAATGATCAGCGCGTATTTCATGCTGTCAATGTAATGGATCGTGCGCTCGATCTTTATTCGCGACTCGACACATTTTTCGTAATAAGGTTTAGCCTCTACGTTTCCGGCCTCTACATATTCTTTAAATGCTTGTTCGATCTGCTTATTGTTTTCTGCAATGATTGAATTCGATTTGGCAATGCCTTCATCAACGGTGATGAAGCCTTTTAATACCTGATCGGAAACATTGAGCGCCAATAACGCTGTCAGCACGAGATACATCATACTGATCATTTTTTGCCTGGGGGTTTCTTTGGTTGATGACATAGTGTTGTGTTTTTATACTCAGCATAACATGGCTCAACAAAATTAGATACGGAAATTTGCCGCAATTATTTTTGCAGCAAACGTGTTTGAAATTAATTAAGAGAAAATAGTGTAACGAAATAAAATAGTGAACTTATAGGGATAAGAGCCCTTTCTGTTTTACGTTCTGAAATCGAAAAGAATTAATTAAGAATAAGCTCAGGCAAACCAACCGGCGCAGTATCATAAAATGCTAACTCGTGAATTCTTACGGTAACAAATTTCATGATAGGGAACGAACGAATGATTGAGTTGATCTCTGCCATATCTTTTCCTTCCATAAAAACCCAAAGATTTCTGCGATCCATATCCAACGAATAATTTAGGATCACACGTTTTTCTAAAAGTTCGTTACCACTACGCGTTGTGCCGGAATAACATCCCACATTTCGCTATTGAAATGCTCAGGGAGCGTAAAATGGATCATAAAAACGTCTTTCATTGAAATAGGGCTTGTTTTTCAAAGATAAGCCAAATTTCTTTCGGTTTTTTGACAAAATTAGGGCTTAACATATGCCCCTGCGTAGTAAGGGGTTAATCTTCCAACACCCTTTATGTCAGTGGGAAATTTAGCCGCATCAGCGGGGGTATTAGTTGCCGTAAGTGGCCCCGCGAGGCTATTTGAGCGTATGGTAAAGTCGTATTTATCTGTATTCTCATATTCACACGCTGCATTGATCTTATTGGCATCAAATTTTGTAACATCACTTGTGCCCATGGTTGTTTTTAAAACACAGCCGCTAAAAAAGTATTTTGGTGGAAATGTGGCGTCTTGTTTAATGTCTAAACTTATCTCACTGCTTAATTTTCCATCAATGATGCAATTACCAAAATAACAGGTGTCTAACGGTAATACTTGTGAGCTTGAATAATTATTTATTTTCAAAGTTGGCAGATCACGCGCATCTTCCTTTCCCCAGAAATTTGCAAACGTACAATGAATGAATTTATAATTTCCGCCAAACGCTAAATTCACGCTGTGCTCCTGGCAATTACCTATCACATTATTTCCGCCATAAATATTAAATGCAAATCCATACAAGCCCCACTTACTCATGTTTTGAATAGTGGTATTTGTAATGCGCAAACGTTTTGGTTCATTAAAATTGTTTCCTAATAATTCTGCTTGCACACCTATGTATCCGTTCTTAATAATGGCATAATCAATTTCATTATTCACACTTCCCTCATTTATCCAAATGCGATCCCATTGTCCGGGCTCATCTGCGTATTCAGGATCTCTCCGCGCTTGTGTAAACAAAACTTCATTTCCTAAAGCCCCCTTAACTTTTAATTGCCCATATCTATAAACCCATAATCCGGCTTTATTATTAAAATATAATCTTACGCCGGCATTGATGGTTAGTTTTTGTGCGCTATCTACAACCAACCATCCGTAAATGACGTGTGGTTTATCATTGTTCCAAGTTGTGTCTACATTTGGATTGCTACTGATCAACGAATACGGTAAATAAGTTCCGTTGGAAAACTTGATCGCATTGTTTGGATGATGATAATAGGCGTCTTGTCCCCAAGCTTCCAAAATAACTTGCTGAAAATTTTCGTTCACCGTAAAATTGATCGCATCATTAATAATTAAGGGGGAGTTTGCATTGGTAGGGTTAACGTTTACTTGAATAAAAATATAAAGACTATCATGCGCCGCAATTTCAACATCCGTAAAGCTGGTTCCTTTTGCGCCATCTACGTTAATAATGAATTGCGAGCTATTGCCTTTTAAAAGAGAGATGTTACTGATCTTAATGCGTTGGCTGTTATTATTTATCACCCTAATATTTCGGGTACTTGAACCAACGGTTGTAAAAACGGTATCAAAAAGTACCGAGTCGGCCGAAAAAGCCAGTTTATCGGATGAGCTTGTGCTTATTTTATCCTTTTTGCAAGAGGTGAACTCAAAGCCAAGGCAAATAAGGACTATAGAAAGGGTTAAATATTGAACAAAACGAATCAATCCGGCAAATTTAGGATAAAACGGGGAATTCTTTGAAATAGTATGCTCAAGAAAACTCTGTGTTTGATAAGAAAACGTCAAGTTCAAGGCTCGCGAAGCCTAATAAAATT
>CAYYUS010000539.1:0-2686 GCA_964474925.1 uncultured Akkermansia sp.
AAAGGGCCAGATCGTCCCATAAATACTCAGCAAGCGCGCGCAAAAGTACTAGCGGGCCTTGGTTGTGTTGACGCTATTGTTTATTTTAACGAGGATACACCTTTAGATCTCATTAAAAAAGTGATGCCTGATTTCTTAGTAAAAGGCGGCGACTGGAAAGTGGAGCAGATCGTCGGTCATGATGTTGTTGCCGCTAATGGCGGAAAGGTTCTTACCATTCCGTTTTTGGAGGGATTTTCTACTACAGGACTCGTAAATAAGCTCAAGGCCTGATCCATCAACAAATTATTACCATCGTATTTATTTCGAACTTTTAATTGCTATATTTATATACAATTATGAGGAACATTCACGTAAGTACAACCATAGGTATGGCACTAAATATTGGTGCTGTGGTTTGTCTGCTTTTAGGTTTTGATCTTGTTGCAAGTATCTTATCATTTGTAGCATACTTTGCATCCATTAAAGAAGTTTCAAAGTATACCAGTTGGTATCAGTTTGCTAATACATTTGTTGCAGCGTTAATTCTTGGATTTTCTATTGATCATGTAAGCGATGGTTTGCCATTATTTACGATCGTTATGCTCATCACAGCACTAGGTTCCATTTTACGTATTGTTATGTTCAATATTTTCTCATACACCGGTCATTCATGGTATGAGCCAAGTATGTTCATTATTGCTTTGGGAGGTTATTTGTATGTGAACTTAACAAGTACAAACGATTGGAAGGCCTGGACATTTCCTGTTCCAATTATTTTGTTTGCCGGATTATTAGGTTGGGGAATTTTAAAAGATAAGAAGCAATTGCTTGCCGCGGCTAAAGGTGGTTACCGTGTTCAAATTGGTAAGCCTGCCAATGAATTTGAATTACCAGATCAAGATGGGAATTTGGTAAAGCTTTCTGATTTTAAAAATGATCGTCACTTACTTTTAATATTTGTTCGTGGAGATTGGTGCCCTGGTTGCCATATGATGTTGCGCACCTACGAAAAAAATAATCTCAAATTCAAAGAGAAGAATATTTTAGTGATGGCAATTGGTCCCGATCCGGTTGGAGTGAATCGCGGGATGGTAGAAAAATTGGGATTAGATTTTAAAGTGCTATCCGATGAAGGCCAAAGAACGGCAATGGTTTATGGCGTTCAATTAAAAGAGTATGATAATGATTTTGCAGAGAAGTACGAAGAAGGAATTCCTTTGCCTGCATCTTTTTTGGTGGATAAAACCGGAATTGTCCGTTATGTGTCTCGTCCTGATAAAGTAGGTGAGTTTTTAAATCCCTCGTTGATATTCCCTATCATTGATCAATTAGATGTGAATTTTAAAAAGACAAAAGAAGTAGCAACTGCAAAAGAGATCATAGAAACGCAAGTGCCCAAGGAATTAGAAAGCATTATAACCCCACTTAAAAAGCAATTAAGTAATTACGAGAGTATCATCGATCAGGCTAATGATGCAATTTTGGTTATTGATATTGTGGACGGAAAGATCCATCAAAGCAATCCATCTGCGGCAAAACTATTAGAGTATTCAAAAGAAGAGCTCGAGAAACTTTCGTTGTTCGATCTTCATCCTGAGGAATATCTTCAAAGAAGTTCGAGTATAGTTGCTGATGTTTGGGAAAAAGGAGGTTTTATTTATTCGGATATACCATTTAAAACAAAGTCAGGTAATTTAATACCGGTGGAGTGTTCGGCCAAAGTGGCGCCATTTGCAGGAAGACCAGCCATTGTTATTTATGCGCGCGATATTACGGAGCGTTTACGAATGGAAAAAGAACTGACTTTGCAGCGCGAAATGATCGATGAGCGAAATAAAGATATTGCAGATAGTATTGAGTATTCAAAACGAATTCAGCGCTCTATTTTAATCGATAAAGATAAATTAAAGGAGTTTGCGCCAGAATCGTTCATTTTCTTTAAACCAAAAGATGTAGTGAGTGGAGATTTTTATTGGTTCGCTAATTACGAGATCAAGGATGATCTTCATGCCGATAAAGGATTTGATTACAAAGCCGGAACACAAATTTTAATGGTAGCTGCTGTAGATTGCACGGGGCATGGAGTTCCGGGTGCTTTTATGAGTATCATTGGAAATTCATTGTTAAATCAAACCTTAAGTAGCCTAAGTGTGAATTCGGCTGCAGCGGCTTTGGATTTTGTGAATGCAGATCTTAAAAAAGGTTTAAATAGAAATAATGAGGATATTCCTTTAAGAGATGGTATGGATATTGCATTGTGTTGTTTGGATCTAAAAGGAATGCGCATGGAATATGCGGGCGCTAATAATCCTGTGTATGTAGTTCGCAATAAAGAGTTGATCGAGTTTAAAGCCGATAAGCAACCAATAACGGCAGCAACAGATAGTATTGCAAAACCATTTACAAATAAAACATTCGATCTTCAAAAGGGAGATACTATTTATTTATTTACCGATGGTTACGCCGATCAATTTGGTGGCGAGGAAAAAGATGGAGTAAAAGCCGGTGGAAAGAAATTCATGTACAAGCGTTTTAAAGAAACGTTGGTGAGTTTGCAGGATCAAAGTATGGAAGATCAAAAAGCCGCTCTTTATCATACATTTGAAAAGTGGAGAGGGAAATTAGCTCAGGTAGACGATGTGTTGGTGATCGGGATTCGGGTTTAATCGAACACTTTTAAGAACCTACTGCTTCTTTGTTAACT
>CAYYUS010000540.1:0-2681 GCA_964474925.1 uncultured Akkermansia sp.
ATTCTTTCCAAGGTAAAGTGGCCGGATCTTTTGAAGCGGTGATCGTGATCTTCTTTCCATTTACCTCAATAAAATCTTTTCCTGCTTTTACAGTTCCATCAAACGCTCTGTGAACCGAATCGTATTTTAATAAATGTGCCAATGTTTCGGCATCGGTAATATCGTTGATGGCAACAATTTCAATAGTTTGATCTTTAATGGCATTGCGTAAATAAACGCGACCAATACGGCCAAAACCATTTATAGCTACTCTTATCTTTGTCATTCGTTCAGTATTTTAAGTTCATCCAATTTAAAAAGACTTGTTTTAAAGTATTTGCCTTTTATTTTAATATTCACATTATCATTTCCAAGATACGTAATGTCTTCGGCGTTTATTATTTTTTCTTTTTTAGTGTGAAGGTCGTAAATGATATAATATTCATATGGTTCAAAAACGCGATGGATCACAAAATTCTTACTGGCATTATCAATATGGCGGTTAAAAGTTTGTACTTTTTTTCCGGTAATATCCAATACATCATCACTTCCATTTAATTTTATTTGAGCAGTACAACAAATAAAAAGCGTATCAAACGGATTTGATTTAATGTGCGTGTATTCCATTGGTACAACCTGTTTTTCGTCTTTATCAATTACCCCGTTAAAATACGAAGCGCCCAATGTTTTGTTCTCCACAATAAAATGATGTTTAATAGAGGAAGGAATGATCTCGTCGTAACCGGCAAATGTTATTTGTTTGAATTGTTTATCTACCACATATTTTTTATCGCGAGCGCTCACAACTACGTAGTCTTTGTATTGAGTATAATAATCAAAGGCTTTTTTATGAAGTGCAAAATAGTTTACTGTATCATTTTTTACTTTTAACACAAGACTTTCATTCTTATCGTTCACATACTTGCAAACCATGATCATATTATTTGTTTTGATGAACTTGCTGGCGGGCTTTTGTGTTTTTACACAGGCCATGCAAATTTTCTTGGTAGAATCAAACGGCAGTATGGTGTCGTAAATGGGAGGAGAAAGCTCAACACCGTCTTTTGCGAATCCGAATTTATTATTTTTTTTAAATGTAGAGAGTTGAGCAAAACAAGTTGCGCTTAAAAAAATAAAGATGAATATGGATAAGGTTCTTTTCAAACTAACTCATTAAATAAACGGCACCACCAATACTATTTACGTTTGCTCCTGTAACTGTTTTCAAGGTATTTGTTTTATGATGCAATCTTAAATATCCTAAGAATGCAAAAATGATAGCTTCCTTAAAGTTAACGATTGTTTTAGTGGGAATAACAACTTTACATTTGGTTTTTTGTTTAATTAACGCGATCAGATGGTTGTTAAACGTCCCTCCGCCTGTAATAAGAACTGTTTGAAGCTTATTGACATTTAGAATATGCGCAATTTGTTGAGCAATATGCTCAGTAAAGGTTGCTAAAAGATCGTTAGTGGTTGTTTTGGTCCTCAAAAATGGCAAGAGTTGTTTTTCAAAATCTTCAAATCCTAATGATCTACTTCCTTTTATTTTGTAATAAGGTAAAGCATTTAGTTTTTTCAAAAGATCTTTATTTACTTTTCCACTTGCTGCAAATTTTCCGTTTGTATCAAATGCTTTTCCTTTTTTCTCCGCCAAAAAATTCAAGATCATATTGCAAATGCAAATATCAAATGCAATGCGTTCTCCTTTTTTATCAAATGAAATATTGGCAATACCACCAAGATTCAAACACGAATCGTATTTAGAGAACAATAATTTATCGCCAATAGGAACCAATGGTGCGCCTTGTCCTTTTAAAGCAACATCTAAACTACGCAGATCACAAACGGTTGTTGTTTTTGTTGCTGCTGCAATGCTCGCGCCGCAACCAATTTGCGTGGTGTATCCTAATTTTGGTTGATGAAAAATAGTATGACCATGCGAAGAGATCGCATCGGCTTTTAATTTATTTGCTTTCAGGAATTTATTCACGCTTTCTCCCAAATAGCTCCCAAATTCCTGATTCAATTTTACAAAGTCAACCGCTTTTGAGGAATAGGCTTTTTTGAGCTTGTTCTTTAAAGCTGCCGAATAAGGAATGGTTTGAGATGCCAAAACCTTGAATTTATAGCCTTTATTTGCCTTTTTAAAGCGGCAAAGCGCAATATCTAAACCATCAAGGGAAGTGCCGCTCATGAGGCCTGTAATGGTGTGTATTTGCTTGGTTTTTGTCAATTAATTATTACTTAAAATTGCTTGCAAAATGGGCCAGTACTGTTATATTTGTGACTCAGTAAATTTAGTAAAAACTTTAAAACAACGACCTATGCATTTTGATTTAAGTGAAGAGCATTTAATGATCCAGAAAGCAGCAAGAGAATTTGCGCAGAATGAATTAAAACCCGGGGTTATTGAGCGTGATGAGCACCAGAAGTTCCCGGCCGAGCAGGTTAAAAGAATGGGCGAAATGGGATTTTTAGGCATGATGGTTGATCCTAAGTACGGTGGAGGCGGTATGGACGCCATTTCATACGTATTGGCCATGGAGGAAATATCTAAAGTGGATGCAAGTTGCAGCGTTATTATGAGTGTAAATAACTCTTTAGTTTGCTGGGGACTTGAGCAATTTGGAACAGAAGAACAAAAACAAAAATATTTGGTGCCTTTAGCAAAAGGCGAGATCATTGGCGCATTTTGCTTA
>CAYYUS010000541.1:0-2662 GCA_964474925.1 uncultured Akkermansia sp.
GATGGAATATTAATTAGGCTAGGAATTCCGTATAATGTCCACTGTTCGCTGTTATCAGGATTAATTATTTTTAATACTCTCCCAAGACAATCATAAAACGCTTTCGCTTTTACGCCTTTCATTTCGGGAGGAAAATAACCAAAACCCTTATCAAAAAAAGGCTCATACTGTTCTATAACCTTCCCTTTATTATTATAAATTTTTAATCCACTGACAACTACATTCAGAGGATCAGTTACTAAACGCTCTACTGCAATAGCATTTGCATTTACAGTATTTTGATTAGCAGGTAAACCACTACTACCAAAGTTTTGATTTCCAAATATTATATCTTCCGCTTGCTCTCGTATTTGTAAAATTCTGCCAAAACCATCATTATACTCTACTTTTTCAATGGTTGGACTAGTAACACTTTGTTGATAATGTTTTTCGCGTTTAATGGTTTTAACCCACACGGGATTACCACTATTTTTAAATTCGGAAAAATTATACTCGATAATTAAAGATGGAGAAAACCTGTCATAAAACCCTCCACTATTACTTTTATAATCCCCTTCAGTGCCTTTACCAATTAATGCAGTGGCAGTTAATAAGCCCAAAGGAGAAAAATCAAATTCAGAAATATTTTCGTTTACATCTGTTACTTTAAAAGGTTGCATTACCCTATAATCATAATCAGCTTTGGTTTCCAAATAATCGGTTCCATTTAGCCATTGTTTATTGCTCAAGGGAAAAACATTATAAACATCATAATTTATGGTATTCAAATTATTAAACACATCCAGGCTTTCTAATAGCAAACCTACCCCAGGGCCTATTTGAAAATCATATTTTGCTCGGGAACTTTCAGCGTACCATCCTGCAATGTGATCAGGAAAACCAACACGCCTGTCTTTATAGCCAAGTCTTGTATCGTTGTTTTGTAATTGACCAACAAATGCTGCAGGATAACCCGCACTCCAATTTGGAGTTCCTACAAAACATTGCGGAATGTTAGCGCCATAAGCAGCACTAATAATAGCATCAGTAATTACAAGAGTTTCACAACGAATTTGTGCACCAAAATTTCCCATTTGTCCATAAGGCAAACCCGTAAATGCAGGTCCGTCATAAAAGCAAAGAGTACAATTAATTACAGGTAAACCAAGCACACTATTAAAAACAGCATCTCTTAAAGCAAAAACAGATTTACCAATAGCGTTTTGAGAAGAATCATAGGAAATTGTTCGTTTTGTGCGATTAATAATATATTGTCCCGCGCCAAAATCTTTATAAATAAACTCACTTATAGAATATGTAGACAAATAATCGCCCTGTCCACCGCTTATGGGTGAAGCATGCCTTGGCACACCAATGCTTAATTGTCCTTGCACTTGTCCGTAAACATCATAATCTTTAGTAAAACTGATGTTATGCATCGGATCAATCCCTCTCTCATATTGAGTAGTGCGTTGAGCAATATTAAAAGGGAAAAACACATAACCGCCACCGCTCCAATAGCTGCTTTTATCATTCCATAAAGGATCAGGTAATAAAGATGGATTAAATTCCATTCTAAAACTCATTAAATTTTCAGTAACAGTGTATGGCTTGCTTTGTAAAACAGAACCATCCAAAGCGTATAGTTCTGATCTTAGTAAAGTCCCTCTAAGTGTACGTAAAGCATCGCGACCTGCCCTTCGCGGCAAACTGTTTAACAGGTTTGTCATTTGTAAAGGCCGTTCAAATATTGGTGCATCACCGGTCCAGTATTCATCACTAAAATTCGGTTCTTTCCACTTACTAAAACCGTCTCCAATCGGCCCTACGTAAAACCAACTTTTGGTTTGTGTTGGAGGACTATATTGTTCAATTGTTACAGTAGTTACTGTTTCTGTGTTAAATAGATCTTGCGTATTAAAACGTTCAAAGGTTTCGGTATCTACAGAGTCAACATGTGCAAAACCTCTGAACTCTCTTTCAATGCCATCCCAATAACCGTTATGATAATTATATTCTGTTACTAGTTTCCCTTCCGATAAAAAATCATATACTTCAACGCGATTTACAACTTGTACCGGGAAAGGTAGTTGAGTCTTCCACCTCGTTATTAGATTAACCTGGTCGCGAAGGTAATGATAAACCGAGGAACCGTATGACACACGTGTAAGACTTCCCATATTGTTATTCATTTGTTCTAACACATAGGGTTTATTTCCTTTAGTAAAATCTAAAAAAAACATTTTTCCGGGCGTACCTGCATCAGGTCCGAAGCTCCACAAAATGCCGTCTTGGCCTGTTCCCATAATGTCACAAATGCGTATAGCATTTAAATCAGAAACACGTGGTGTATTGGCGATCTTTATTGGGCTCGAAAAAGCATTAGCACTTTGGTTAATGTAAAGCGTAATCCTATTATTTTCTATAAAGACAATGTCGGCTTGCCCATCTCCATCAAGATCTCCAATTAATATTTGTTTTGGATCGTATTGTTCAGGAAATATGGGAGCATTTTTCATATTCACTTTTTTTCCGAATCGACCATAACCCATATTGGGCCAGTATTGCACTCGTCCCGAACTTATCAAAACTATATCCTGCAATCCGTCACCAGTCATATCTGCAAAACGAATGCGCGGGTCTGCAAAACTAAAATCAGCAAAAGTTTTATCAGCCGTTCTTA
>CAYYUS010000542.1:0-2651 GCA_964474925.1 uncultured Akkermansia sp.
AAAAAAATGATGAATAGTAAAGTGAACAAGAATATTCAAGATTATTTTACACTTGGCGAAAATGCATTTAAAGGTAATATACTTTATAAATCACCTTCCTACATCTATTACACCTACGAACCAAATTACACATTTGAATACGACTCGGTACCAAAAGTAGTATTTAAAGATGTTACCCTAATAGGGTTAAATCCACGCGGTGATAGTATTGCCATTGAAGAGGTAAGTGGTGTTTATTATCATAATACCGGTCGTTTTTATTGTAAGGGCGGAAAGATCAGCTGGACGCGTTGCGGACTTGATGCAGGCGTATTTGCCACTGTAAAACGATTTGAAATTGACTGTAAGGCGGGAAATTACTCAAGTGATTCGGCCACGTTTGTAGGAAAACAATATTTTGAAAAACCACAATTAGGAAAATTCTCTGATCGCATTATTACAGAAAATGGTGAGATCAATTATCCTCGCTTTGATTCATACAGTAAACGTTTAGTTGTAAAGAATATTTATCCTGATGTAGATTACGACGGTGGTTTTGGAATGCGCGGACCAAAATTTGTTGGATCAGGAACAGCCGCTAGTCCTGCAAAGATCATTTTTAAGCGTAATGGAGCGAAATTTCTAGAGATCAGTTCACGATCATTTGGAATGAGCAAAGACAGAATCGTTGCAAATCCGGCTTATATAAAATTTATTTTAGATAAAGACTCGATCACACATCCGGGCTTGAGTTTTACATATCAAGTTGATAAACGACGTATAACCATGCTACGTTCAGACGATGGTTTGCAAAAAACTCCTTTCACCAACACATTTCATATGCTCGATATGCATTTTGAGCAATTAACTTGGGACATTGATGAACCAATGATCAATTTCAATTTCCTTCCCAACAATTTTCAGGGAGAAGCATTTTTTGAGTCGGCTAACTTTTTTGCAAAAAGCAGATATGATAATATAAGAGGAAACGATCAGGCCAGTATACTTCAAAAGATCAATGAATACAAAGAAAAGATCCAAGATTCGATCTTTACAGTTGTTGACCTTGCCAAACACATGAAATACTTGGCAGTGGACCTTCGCCCGATCATATACAAAGTTGCCATTTTTGGACTAATAGATTATAATCCGGAAACGGACATGATCAAAATAAAAACTCGCTTGTATGATTACATTGCCTATAACAAGCATAAAAAGGATTACGACATTATAACGTTTCATTCTGTTAACCAAGGCAAAGACAATGGCACCCTAAATCTTGTGAATAATAATTATGATCTTAAACTACATGGCGTCAAATCGATCTTGTTAAGTGATACGCAAAAGGTATTTGTATTTCCGAAGAGTGGTGAAGTTGTATTAAAGAAAAATAGAAACTTTGAGTTTAGCGGATTAACATCCTCAGGAAAACTAGAATTCTTTGGTAAAGATTTTTTATTCGATTACGAAAAGTTCAAGATAAAGATGAATACCATTGACTCTATCCGAATATTTGTTGTGTCGAATGAACCAGACATTAATGGAAACTATAATTTTAAACGCGTAAGAACTGTTATTGAAAACGGTAACGGAGAATTAAGGATAGATGGGCCCCGTAATAAAAGTGGTTGGGGAAAAGCACCAACCTTCCCGCAATTTCAAAGCTTTAAAGAGAGTTATACCTATTACGACAAGCGCTCCACATTTAAAAGTGTTTATGATCGAGAAAATTTTTACTTCAAACTTGATCCGTTCACACTCGATAGTTTGGACGACTTTAGAAATGAAAGTTTGAAGTTCGATGGATTGTTCTCTTCCTCAGGAATATTTCCAACATTTAGAGAAACGCTTACCTTACAGAAAGATTATTCCTTAGGTTTTATTCGAAAAACGCCTGAGGGTGGTTTAAGTATGTATGGAGGCAAAGCAAATTACGATGCCGAAATTCGTTTAAGTGATAAAGGTTTAAGAGGAACGGGTGATCTAAAATTCGGTCCATCTACCTCCCACTCCAACGACTTCATGTTCTTCCCTGATTCTACCAATGCCATTGCTCAAACATTTGACATTAAAGAACAAGACAATCCATCAGAATTTCCGGTATCGCATGGCGACACCGTGTACATCCATTACAAACCTTATAAAGGATTATTGCAAGCCCATAGTTTAAAAACCCCATTCATAAGCTACAAAGAAAAAGCAAGATTTACCGGTCGTTATGATCTAACAACAAAAGCGCTTACCGGAAACGGGCGAATTGATTTTGATAAAGCCGATCTGCAATCAGGAAATATGTTATTCATTAAACGAAAATTCTTTGCTGATACAGCCGATTTTCACTTAAAAGCCACCGGCGAAGAAGGATTTACATTCTCAACGGTGAATGTAAACTCAACCATCGACTTTGATAAACGCGAAGGACTATTTGTTACCAATGGTGAAGGCTCTTACGTTCAATTCAATAAAAACCAATACATCGCTTATATGGATCGATTTAAATGGTTCATGGATAGCGAAGATATTGAATTAGGTGACGAGAATAAGAAATTGGATGAGAATGTAGAGAACGCGCTCGACTTGGATGGACCAAAGTTCATAAGCACACATCCAAAGCAAGATTCATTATTTTTCTTTGCCCCTTCTGCCAAATACAATACACGCAAATACATCAT
>CAYYUS010000543.1:0-2646 GCA_964474925.1 uncultured Akkermansia sp.
AATTGTTAATTTGTAAAGTATTAGCGAATAATCACAAATTTCCTGGCGCCCACCAGTTTGCAATCTTCTATCACGTGGATCAAATAAGTGCCATTTTGAAGGGCAGAGGTGTTTATTTTGGCACTTGAAATGATGTCTGTACCTAAAATTTTCCTTCCGGTAATATCATATACTTCCAACTTTTTTGAAACCAAAGAGGAATTTTTATAATTCACATTTAAAATATCAGAAGTAGGATTTGGATAGATCTCAAAGCTTAGTTCATTTGGATCAATTGTTTTTACACCAACACCGCAATTTAAATTACCCAACGAAGTTTGATTTTGAATCATGAACGCGCCCGTGCCGTCAGGACATCTTCCTGTGGAAACATTAGCAGTTTGGTTTCCATAAGTTAAACTATCAATAATAATTCCCGAGCCATTGCTTAACATGATCTGTTCGCCATTTTCGCTCAGTTTAAAGCTCGCGTGAATGCTGGTGGAAGGTGTTGTAACTTCATCGGCCCAAACAGTTAAAAAGCCGTTAGCAGGAATAACGGTAGTTGGTGTGAAAGCAAATTTTACTTTGTTGCTAAAATTATCGGTGAGGTAGAAACCACTTAAACTCAAAGGTATTGATGTATTATTGTAAAGTTCTATCCAATCTTCATTTGTATTAAACTCGTTTTGCACATCGGTAGTGTTCAAGGTTAAAAACTCGTTGATCACAATTTGGCGCGGTGTTGGCACTCCTGCTGCATTGATCGCATGAAATTCGTGTTCGGCTCTTTGAGGTGAAAATAAACCTGCGTTGGCATTTTCGGCATAAATATAATATTGCACTTGAGCGCTGTTAACGGCAATATCAATTCCATAAACGCCATCGCTTGCAGCGCCATCGCCATGCGCACCATCATCAAACATAAGTGTACGCCTAAATCTTTCCATGAGGGAATTTCGTTTGCCAATATAAACGGCGGTAGCATTTCCAATAGTAGCCGTAACAAAAACAGTAGAGTTAAGTACAGGATTTACACTTGATGATGCAACACCACTAATAGTTGGAGCAACTTGTAAAAATTCGGGAGTAGAATTTAAATAAGCTAAACGATTATTCATAAATGGAAAAATGCCCGGAACTGTTTTTGGTCCTAATACAACGGTAGAGGTGAGGTTGTTTTGAAACTGAGCATAAGTACCAAATTTGAAAGGATCAGAAAGAACCGCCGTATCAATAATGTTGTGAATTGTTTGTGCAAATACGGAGTACGAGCCATTAGCCAAATTTTCGTTAACAATGGTTTTAAAATGTGCAATGTACATTCGTTTGAACATGGGTACCGCTAAAACATTTTTCACCAAAGGCCACATGCTATCGTTGATGTGGAGGACAGGAGAAAGATTTTCCATTTGGGTTAAAGTAAGTGCAGGACCAACATCTGCTTTATTAAAAATACCAATGCCACCATTTAGATCCCATAAAATTGGATTGAAGCGGCCATTATGATCTTGATAGAGATAATAATTATGCTTTCCGTTGCCTAAATAGCTGTCTAACGTTACAAACGCATTATTATAAGCGTGATGCCAAAGCGTACGATCAATATCTAGAATGTTTTCAATACCATTGATATTGTTCTTTAAGCTATCACACAAACGTTTTAAATGTGTCCAGCCGTAATTAGATTTTAAAGTATAGGGTGTGTAATATAAAGTGGTATCATTTCCTTTGTAGCGCAGATCGCAACCGCCTAGATCTCCAAATACAAAGGCGTGATCGTTGGTGTAAAATCGTTCTTCTAAAAAACTTTTGGTAACAGCTTCTACGTTGGTGTAAACTCCCATATAAACACCATTTACAATAACCTGTGCAAAATTTGCTTTTGAAGCTTTGCCATAATTTTGAAACGTATTATAAAGTAATACTTCGCGAACAAATGATGGTTCGTTATAACCATTGCTTAATTTAATGTCTTTGTATCCTAAGTAATCTTTTGGAACAAAATGATCTAGCTCAATATGGAAAGGATTTTTGGCGTTGTTAGGGTTGTACGAACTATTCCCTTTGTATTTTACACCCGCACTGTCAAACTGAACGCCATTGATCTTTACCCATTTCGACATGGTATAACTATCACTTCCTTGTTTAGCGGTATCTAAAATATAATCCCAATTGGATTGAACAAAAGAGATCTCGATCTTTTGGATCGTATTGATATCGTAAAAGTTTTGTGAAATTAATTTTGAATTGCAAACTGCTAATAAAATTAAGAGAGTAAAAAATGATCTCATGCGAATTGTTTGTACTAAGATACAAAAAAACCTGAGGAATAAAAGCAGGAGATCTGCTAAAAGGTTTAGGAGCGGTAAATTATGTTGATATGATCTAAATGCGATCTAGTTCATTTCGTGTGCGCTCATTTTGGTGTTCACCGGTGTTTAATGTAGATGCAGGCTCAAAAAGCATAACTGATACTTCGTTCTTTGCAACAGGGCGATGTTCAACACCTTTTGGAACGATCAAAAATTCGCCTTCTTTTAAGGGAATGTTCTTATCGCGAAATTCCATTATAAATTCTCCTTTTAAAACTAAGAACATTTCATCTTCATGTTCGTGCGAATGCCAAATAAATTCGCCCTGAAATTTAGCGAGCTTTACGTGTTG